>DATCES010000390.1:0-4421 GCA_036509935.1 Mucilaginibacter sp. | reverse complement strand
TTTCCTGCGCGTGATGTCTTTTAATCGAACCATAGAGGAATTGAAATCGTTCAAATAGCGAATAGGAAAAGAAATTTTGCAAACTTTTAATCGAACCATAGAGGAATTGAAATAAATCAAAAGTAAATTCTTTTATCGCTGACATGGACTTTTAATCGAACCATAGAGGAATTGAAATTGAAAATAGATACATGGTTGAAGGATGGAAAACAACTTTTAATCGAACCATAGAGGAATTGAAATTTTACTATGAGCAGGATATTTTGAAAACAGCGCAGCTTTTAATCGAACCATAGAGGAATTGAAATTGAATTATCAAAGAAGGATGTATGTGAGAGATTTCCTTTTAATCGAACCATAGAGGAATTGAAATCTTGTAGCCACCGTAGCAAAAGTTGGCTTACCTGCTTTTAATCGAACCATAGAGGAATTGAAATTGTGCTCCTCTTTCAAAATTAATACCGTATAGGCCAAACTTTTAATCGAACCATAGAGGAATTGAAATTTTTAAACGTATGAACTCTCAACAAAATAAAATCATCTTTTAATCGAACCATAGAGGAATTGAAATATATTTTTCTATCGAAAAAAAGCATTGCTCAATCTACTATCAATGGCTGGGTGGCATTCACCCTTGAGCAATTTCTTAGCTTGTATGAACTTCATAAAATCCAGGTTTTAGCCAGCTACTATCTTCATGCAGATGAAACCACTATCAGCGTACCTGACAGAGATAAACCCGGAGCTACCCACCAGGGCTACTAGTGGCTATATCACAACAGCAATTATCCAGGGTTGTTTTCATTAAAACAATCGATTTTTATTCAACAAAAACAACAGTTCTTTTATCCGTTCTTCAGGGGATCAATTTCAGCCGGAGTGAGGGGGTCAGTTTTAAAATGGCGGAAGGAGTCAGTTTATGTGGATTTTCCACGATATAATGCCGGGACAAATACAAGCTTTGGCTTCTGTTGGTACTTATTACCGGAAAGCAAGTAACGCTCGTGTCTCTTTTTCAATTTTTATATCCATAATCTGAAGGGCATTCTTTGAGAACCACAGAGCTGAAAGTCTCGATATAAAAAAAAATTTAACTCCAGGCAACTTTCTATCTTTTTACAACGATATATAACCGGGCCCTTCCGTAAATTTATTTCAGTACCCCTGAAAAAAGGCTTATATGTGATTCAATAAGTCAGCTACACCTATGTTCTTAACAATTAGTTCACTTATTTTTTAATTCTAAATTAATTTTTATGCAAAAGATCTATCAAAAAAAAAGCAACTTGAACTTATTAATTGCAATCGCCGGAACTTTTTTATTGTTGCTAATCTTTTTACAGGCATGCCGTAAGTTCCCCCACTCCCCAACTTTCACAAATGATTTTCAGCAAGTGAATCTTGTGGCCAATAATAGCAGCTATGGAGCTGTAACTGTAGATCCCACACTGCTGAACGGGTGGGGAATAACATTTGCGCCTTCAGGACCGGCGTGGCTTTCCGCCAATGGATCTGGACTTAGCCCTATATACAATGCCACAGGCGCCATATTAAGGCCGGCGGTAACGATACCAACAAATAATGCGGTTACAGGGGGGGCTCCCACAGGCATTGTATTTAATGGAACAACCGGTTTTAAACTTTCCAACGGTAGTCCCGCCAAATTTATTTTTGTTGGGGAAGATGGCGTTATCTCCGGCTGGAACTCCGGAAACGGAGCCGAGGTGGCCAAAAGTAACATGGGGGCCGTGTATAAAGGTGTTACGCTTTCTACCGATGCAGGTGTTCCTTTTTTATACGCAGCCAATTTTATTGGAAAAAAAATAGAGGTTTACGACACTTTATGGAATAAGGTAAACAAAAGATTTTGGGATCCTTATATGCCGTCAAATTATGCCCCTTTCAACATTCAGGGCATTAACGGAGAAATATATGTTCTGTATGCAAAGCTTGGCGAGGATATTGATGAAGCCCACGGGCCGGGTACAGGCATCATAGATATATACAACCCGGATGGTTCTTTGGTAAAGCGGTTCGTTTCGCATGGGGCATTAAACGCTCCATGGGGCATTACCGCAGTTCCCTCTTCCTTTTTAACTTCAACAGTTAACAGCGGGACTATTATTCTTGTTGGTAATTTTGGTGATGGCCGCATAAACGCTTACGATGAAAAAGGCCAATTGCTTGGGCCGCTTCTCAGCAAGGGCAAGCCCATTGTAATTGACGGATTATGGGCATTGTCATTTGCCCCCGTCACGGCTACCAGTGTTAATCCTAACTGGCTCTTTTTTACAGCAGGCCCCAAAGACGAAGCGGACGGTCTCTTCGGCTATATTACACCTGTTGTAGATGACATGAAAACATCTGATTAGTGCTAATGATAAGGGCTTTGTACACAGGCCTGGGAGATTTTTAAAAACCTTCCAGGCCTTAATAAACCTGCACCGAAATAACAGTCATTCATTTTCTTCACCTGGTTCTTAGCTATTTCACCGGATTGCTCCAAACTGCGAAAGGAACCAATGTTTTCCGGACGCGAACTTCCCTGCCACTTTTTCCGCCGGGTATATGGGGAGGATGTAAATTTGTACTGGAAAGCATTAGCACGAAAATTTCAATAATAAGCAAGAGCATTTCGCTTTCTGTATCAGTAAACAAACTTATAAATGATAAAATTCAATTGTACGTACGATACATTTAATGGCTTTTTATTTTTTGACTGGAAAATTAATCAAGCCTGTTTCATTGAAAGGTTCTACATGAACCAAGACGTTTGTTACCCGTAAACTGCTTTCAAGAAGCGTATCTTTTACCAGGTGAGCAATACGGTGGCCTTCAGTGACGCTTAACTTTCCATCAACCTCGATATGAATATCCACATAATAATCAAAACCCATCTTTCTCACATAACATTTCTCTATACCTTTTACTTCCTGCACTGAAGCTGATAATTCTTTTACCTTCTGAACAATTTGATCAGACGGAGCAGCATCCATAATTTCTGATAACGCCGGCCTTAATATAACGATAGCATTATAAAAGATAAGCGCAGAAGCGACCAGAGCTGCCCAATCATCGGCACCTTCGTAACCTTTGCCGCCGATTAAGGCAATAGAAATACCGATGAATGCTGCTATAGATGTGATGGCATCACTTCGATGATGATGCGCATCTGCCTTTACTGCCTCGCTGTTTATTTTATTACCAATGTTCATAACATATCGAAACATCGTTTCTTTAATGACAATTACAATCAATAAAACATATAAAGTAAAACTTTTCGGTAAGGTATGAGGTTTATTAATGAACATTATAGAATGGTAGCCTATCCAAATAGCCGCAGCAATTAAAAAAAGAGCAACGCCTGCTGCCGCTAAGGGTTCTGCCTTTCCATGCCCGTAAGGATGTTCTTTATCAGGCTCTTTCGTGGCGATATATAACCCGAGCCATAGTAACCCGGAGCTTAAAATATCGGCACCTGATTCGGTAGCATCAGCAATCAATGCATAGGAATGGCCAAGGTGCCCCGAAATTCCTTTTACAAAAATTAACCCAACACTTACCGCAATCCCATATAAAGTTGTCCTTATGGCAATAGAAGAAGGATGAATGTCAAAATGATTCATACAATTTCTTTTATGCTATTTTATTGATTAAAATATTTTGTTCAGGAGAAAGCAAAAGTAAATTATAATAACAGAGAATATTAAAATGAGTGCAAATTGAAATATTTAGTTGTTTACTACGTAATACTATTGTTTTATTTTTATAAAAAATTATGAATACAGGCGAGTATACATTTCAGAGGATTCAACAATAATTTTTTAACCAGACAACCTTTTTGAATATAATTGCGTTTGATCATTTGAAAGTAATGAATGGGTTAACGGCAAAAGAATTAAATCAACTTATCAGAGGCTGTACTCTGAACCAGAGAGAGAGTCAAAAAAAAATCTATAACTCTTTCTACAGCTATGGTATGTCAATCTGCGACCGGTATACAAAACGAAAAGAAGATGCCGTCGAAATTTTTAATGACAGCTTTCTCAAAATTTTCAAAGAGATTCACCGATATAAACCTGCCTATGCTGATGAAGTAAATTCCTTCAAAGGCTGGATCAGAAAGATCATTATCTATACTGCGATTGATCATGTCAGAAAAAATAACAAACACTATTTTAATGCAGAAATAGAAACAACGCTTATTTACCTTCCGGAAAGAGAAGAAAATGCTTTTGACAGGATATCGTATGATGAGATCATTCGCGCAATTCAGAATCTGTCACCCGGTTACAGAACCGTTTTGAATTTATTTATTATTGATGGTTTTAGCCATGAGGAAATAGCGGGAAAATTACAAATTTCAATAGGCACTTCTAAATCAAATCTTTTCAAGGCGAGGCAACAATTACAAAAAATTT
>DATCES010000389.1:0-2803 GCA_036509935.1 Mucilaginibacter sp. | reverse complement strand
GATTAATGATTTAAAGATTAACACGTTATTTAAAAATAATGGCAAAATCTCAAATCTCATATCTAAAATCTCATATCTAACAGATATAAACAGCAATAGACCCCGGCCAAAAAGGCCGGAGTCTGATGCTATATTGGTATTGGTTAACTTATTTAACCTCAACTACTGCTCCGGCTTCCTGCAATTGTTTTTTCATTGATTCAGCTTCTTCCTTAGTAACACCTGTTTTTATTTCTTTAGGTGCCTGGTCAACTAAGTCTTTAGCTTCTTTTAAACCAAGTCCGGTTAAGTCTTTCACTAATTTTACAACTGCTAATTTAGCGCCGCCTGCTTCTTTCAGGATAACGTCAAATGCTGTTTGCACCGCTTCAACAACCGGGGCGTCATCGCCTCCGGCCGGAGCAGCAGCAGCAACAGACACGGCTGCAGCAGCAGGCTCAATACCATACTCATCTTTTAAGATATGAGCTAATTCGTTTACTTCTTTTACTGTTAAGTTTACCAACTTTTCAGCAAACGCTTTTAAATCCGCCATTTTATTTTAAATTTTTCTTTTAATGCTTTTTGTTTTTTAATACCGGGCTTTAAGGTGCCCTGTTAACCTCTTTCCTGTAATGTTTTTACAACGCCTGCCAGTATATTCCCGCCTGATTGCAGCGCCGAAATAACGTTCTTTGCCGGTGATTGCAACAATCCGATGATCTCCCCGATGAGTTGTTCCTTCGATTTTAAATTGATCAAAGTATCTAACTGGTTATCGCCGATAAAAATTGACGCATCGATATACGCGGCCTTTAAAATCGGTTTTTCGCCTTTTTTCCTAAGCTGCTTGATCAGTTTTGCCGGGGCAGTGCCTGATTTTGAGAAAAGGATTGATGATGAACCTTTCAGTACATCATACATGGGCGAAAAATCGCCGCCGGCAGCTTCCATGGCCTTTTTGATAAGGCTGTTTTTTGCTACCTGCATCGTAATGTCGCTTTCGAAACATTTACGACGGATGTCGTTGATCTTTGCAACCGTCAGATCGGAAGTATCAGTAATATAAAAATTACTGTATTCTTTCATCTGTTCAGTAAGGGCAGCTACTAATTCGTGTTTTTCTTCTTTATTCATGATTTAGATCCCCGCTACTGTTTTAGTTTCAATTTCAATTCCTGGCGACATGGTTGAAGAGATATGGATACTCTTAAAATATGTTCCTTTTGCCGCCGATGGTTTTAATTTTGAAATGGTTTGCAATACTTCCAAAGCATTTTCATAAATTTTATCGGCAGGGAAAGATACTTTTCCTATTGAGGCATGGATGATGCCGGTTTTGTCAACCTTGAAGTCGATTTTACCACCTTTTACCTCGGTTACAGCTTTCCCCACATCGGGGGTTACTGTACCTGATTTAGGGTTTGGCATTAGGTTACGCGGACCGAGAATACGACCCAAACGACCTACCTTAGCCATAACGCTTGGCATAGTTATGATAATGTCAACATCAGTCCATCCGCCTTCAATTTTGGCAATATAATCGTCCAAACCTACAAAATCTGCACCCGCGTCCTTTGCTTCCTGTTCCTTATCAGGAGTACAAAGCACCAATACGCGCACAGTTTTACCGGTTCCATGAGGTAAGGTGGCTATACCACGCACCATTTGATTGGCTTTACGCGGGTCAACACCTAAACGAACATCAATATCAACTGATGAATCAAATTTGGTAGTAGTAATATCTTTTACCAAAGATGTTGCATCCTGTAAAGAATACGCTTTGTTTGCCTCAATTTTGGACTGTGCCACTTTTTGATTTTTTGTTAATCTTGCCACTGTCTTAAACTGATTTAATTTTTGTATTTCGGATTTCGGTCCAAAGGACTCCTTTGGAGATTTTAGATTTCGGATTTATTGTCCTTGTCTTTTCCTAATTCGAAACGTTAATTTTTGATTCCGGATTTCGGATTTTCGATTTCGGAATTAATTTCCTCATCTATATCTGCCATTCGAAACGTTAATTTATCGGGCATTCTTCTCTTCAATTTCTAAATCCGAAATCGAAAATCCGAAATCCGAAATCTTTAGTTCCAGGGTGCCGTACCTGATACGGTTATTCCCATACTGCGAGCCGTTCCGGCTACCATTTTCATGGCTGATTCTACTGTAAATGCATTCAGATCAGTCATTTTATCTTTGGCTATAGTCTCAACCTGGCTCCAGTTAACACTGGAAACTTTTTTACGGTTTGGCTCTGCCGAACCACCTTTTAAACCTGTAGCTTCCAATAACTGGATAGCAACCGGAGGGGTTTTTATGATAAAATCGAATGACTTGTCGACATAAACAGTAATAACTACCGGTAACACTTTGCCAGGTTTGTCTTGGGTACGTGCGTTAAATTGCTTGCAAAATTCCATTATATTCACCCCTTTTGCACCCAATGCAGGGCCAATTGGAGGTGATGGATTTGCAGCGCCGCCCTTTACCTGTAATTTCACCATCGCACCGACTTCTTTTGCCATTTTTATTTGTTTAAATTATAACTCAATGTTAGTAAGTGGAAGCTATGTAACATTTAAGATTGTTAGTGAGTGGTGAATTGTGAATAGTGAGTGGTAGCCCGTTCTTCATATATCCCGCAACCCATATTAATATTTTAAGCGGTAGTTTGTGGTTGACGCAGGTAGTTTACAATTCACTACTCACCATTCACCACTCACCAACCTATTCTTTCTCTACCTGCATGTAATTCAACTCAAGCGGCGTACGGCGCCCGAATATCTTTACCATTACTTTCAATTTTTTCTTTTCTTCGTTA
>DATCES010000388.1:0-3225 GCA_036509935.1 Mucilaginibacter sp. | reverse complement strand
AGATCAGTTCATTAATCTCCATAAAAACCGGGGGCTGCACGGAGGATTGCGCGTATTGCCCGCAGGCTGCACGTTATGATACGGGCGTTGATGTGCAAGCCATTATGCCTAAAGATGAAGTGGTTGCCGCAGCCCAAAAAGCTAAAGATGGCGGCGCATCCCGGTTATGTATGGGCGCTGCATGGCGCGAGGTACGGGATAACCGCGATTTTGATAAAGTAATTGAAATGGTAAAAGCGGTAAACGATATGGATATGGAAGTTTGCTGTACCCTGGGCATGCTCACCGAAGGACAGGCGCAGCGGCTGGCCGATGCGGGCCTGTATGCTTATAACCACAACCTTGATACATCCGAAGAAGATTACAAACGTATTATTACCACCCGCACTTACGATGACCGTTTAAAAACGCTGGAGCATGTGCGTAAAGCCAAGATCACGGTTTGCAGCGGCGGTATCATCGGGCTCGGCGAAACTGTGGAAGACCGCATTTCCATGCTTAAAACATTATCAAATTTACCCAAACATCCTGAATCTGTGCCAATCAATACTTTGGTCCCTATTAAAGGCACACCATTAGCCGACCAGCCCAGGGTTTCTGTTTGGGACATGGTACGCATGATTGCCACTACCCGCATTATTATGCCGAAAACAGTTGTGCGCCTGTCTGCCGGCCGTACCGAAATGACTGTGGTTGAACAAGCCTTTTGCTTTATGGCAGGCGCAAACTCAATTTTTGCCGGTGATAAACTGTTAACCACGCCCAACCCCTCATTTGATACCGACATGGCCATGTTTGAACTGCTGGGGTTAACCCCGAGGAAAGCTTTTAAACATGGCAGGGCTGGTGAGGTTTTGGAAACTCAATTATAAAGGCCTCACACCCGCAAAAACGTTTTCTTTTGATATAGATAATATAAAAACAACCATTTTATAAGCACGAACGTGATGGCCAATACCACCACATTATAGGGGTTGCCGGCCAGTTGGCCAAGCCAGCCAAAAAAACCCCTGTTAGTATATCCCCAGCTTATAAAATGGCTGGAAATATAAATAAGGATAGAATTCATCCCGACCACTTTAAAGAAAAAAGCCCACCTTTTGTAGCCCAATACATCAATAACATAATAAAAAAGTGACATCAGCAACAAGCTTAGCCCGCCAACATGCAATACAAACGAGCTTGACCAAAGATTTTTATTGATAGGGAAGTCGAGGTTCCATATTTGGGCCAGTACCAGGAACACAACCCCTACTAATACCATGCGCAAAGCTTTCAGCGATGGGCTTAGCCCTTTTTTCTTTAACAAGGTACCGGCCAAAATTCCCAATATGCCCGTACTTATAGCGGGGATAGTTGAAAATAACCCTTCCGGATCGTGCATGTTAATGCGGGTATTTGGATAAGGTACATATAAATGCCCCGGTAATATAGTACGGTCAACATAAGAAGCGAAATTACCTTGCGGGGTAAGGTCGCCGGGATGAAAACCGGGCGCCGACGTAAATTTCAACAGCAGGTAATAGCCAACAATAAAAAACCAGAACCATACCATTTGCCATAATTCTTTTGAATAGAGATAAATGATATTGGCGATCATATAAGCAATACCGATCCTACCCAAAACACTCGGGAACCGAATATCGGCAACAGGTTGAATTTTTAGCCCGTTATTTACAACGAGGCCCAACAGGACTAAAATAAAGGCCCTTTTTGCAACCCGCCATACCAGTTGGCCCCGGCTTTTCCCGTTCTCAAGTTCCCTTCCCACTGAAAAGGGAGTGGAAACCCCGGCCATAAACAGGAACAAGGGAAATATCAGATCGTAACAATGGAACCCATTCCAGTCGGGATGGGTAAATTGCAGCGAAAGCATATTCCAAAAGGCTGATTTTCCATGCATCGCCGCTGCCATGCCATGAAAAATTTCTTCGGCGCCCATTATCCAGAACATGTCGAACCCTCTAAGGGCATCTAAAGAATAAAGACGTGTAGGGGCAGAATCAAAATCATCTGTTCCCTGGTTTTTTGTTAATGCGGCCATTATTTTTGATAATCAGGTTGTAATTGTAGCCGAAAGTTAAAACTTTTTTAGTAATATCAGGGTCCGAATATTTTTAATTTCATTTTTATCTCATCAACTTTTTTTTACCTTTGCAACTCAGTAAAACCTGTCTTTACAGGTTGTGGTTACCAATGTATTATCATCGTTGTAAATGCTAATTGTTGCTGAAAATAAAACAAATTACCCTGCGCCTATAGCTCAGTTGGTTAGAGTAGAAGACTCATAATCTTTTGGTCCCTGGTTCGAGCCCAGGTGGGCGCACAAAGTGGAAAATATCCACCCCCGAAAACCCTTTAAATCGCTGATTTAGAGGGTTTTTTCATTTATTCTCCCCTCAACAACCTCAAAGAAAGCCAAAGTTCCCGTTACCTATCCGACTACCTGTTTTTAATTTCTAACTTAGGTAACGCAAACCTATTCAATGAATTGGCATACAATCAATTACAGCGATAAAAGTTTGTTTGGTCCAGTCTTTTTAGACTATTCTGTGTTACCTTTTTGTTACCTAAAAACAGGGTGTTTATTGAGCATTTTAAAACTTAAAAATTAAATTTTATGCAAACATCACAGTCATTCGGTATCCATTTTACCACACGCCCGGACAAAGCCAGGGAGGGAAAAGAACCTATTTACGCATGTATAACCGTAAATAAGCAAAGGGCTTATATTGCGCTTAAACATAATGTCGACCCCAAAAATTGGGATAGTGGAAAGGGGGTTGCTAAAGGCAATAAGGATGAAGTTAAATCCATTAATAATTACCTGGGTGAGGTCCGTAACACGATTAGCAATAACTATAAGCAACTACAAGTTAAAGGTAAGATGCTCTCAGCCAAAGCCGTGAAAGACCTGTACTTAGGGGCGGAAGAGGAAGTTTATACCCTCAGCCGCCTTTTTGTCTACCATAACGAAACTTCCACTACGGATTTAAAGTGGAGTACCCTCAAACATTATTATGTCACCCAACGCTATTTAGTAAAGTTTTTGGACGAACAGCATCAGGCCGCTGATATTTACCTGCACCAGCTCGATTATAAATTTGTGAAAGACTTTGAAGTTTACTTACGTAACCATAAACCAAAGGATCACCAGAAGCAAATCAACAATAATGGTGTCATGAAGCATATTATACGGCTTAAAAAAATGGTCAACCTGGCCAT
>DATCES010000387.1:0-4125 GCA_036509935.1 Mucilaginibacter sp. | reverse complement strand
CCGGGAATGATGTTCCTGATCGGCTTTGCAATTACTGTTGCTTACAGCTATAGTGCCGCTATCGTGTTCGGCTTAAAAGGAATGGATTTCTTTTGGGAGTTGGATACCCTGATCCTGATCATGCTGTTAGGCCACTGGATAGAAATGCGGTCAGTAATGGGTGCTTCTAATGAGTTGGAACTATTGGTTCAGTTAATGCCCGCTGATGCGCACCTGGTGATGACAGACAAGGTAACGGACGTAAAAACAGATACCTTAAAAGAGAAGGACATCATACTGGTCAAGCCTGGTGAAAAAGTTGCAGCTGACGGGATCATACTGGACGGTGAAAGTTACCTGAACGAAAGCATGCTGACCGGGGAATCAAAACCGGTAAAAAAAGTAAAGGGAGATAAAGTGATCGCCGGTTCCATCAACGGTAACGGCTCTTTTAAAGTTACGGTATCACATGGGGCGAAAGACTCTTATCTTTCGCAGGTGGTTAAACTGGTGGATGACGCTCAAAAGTCAAAATCACAAACACAATTGCTGGCAGATACTGCTGCAAAATGGTTAACCATTATAGCCCTGGTAACTGGTATTTCAACCTTCCTATTTTGGTTTTTAACAGGACATCCCTTATCCTTTGCGATGGAAAGAATGGTTACAGTGGTTGTGATCTGTTGTCCACATGCGCTGGGACTGGCTGTACCCTTAGTTGTCGCTAAATCAACAGCCTTGGCCGCAAAACACGGGTTATTGATCAAAAACAGGAACGCCTTTGAAGATTCGAGAAAGATTACAACGGTAGTGTTTGATAAAACAGGCACGCTGACCGTGGGAAAATTTGAAGTATCTAAACTCATTTCGGTAAATAAAAACATCAAAGAAAATGAACTGCTTCGTCTGGCATCAGCCCTGGAGCAAAAATCCGAGCATCCTATTGCCACCGGCATCCTGCAAAAAGCAAAAGATTTAAAAATATCCATTCCGCAAGCGGAGAACTTTAAAGCAATCACCGGAATGGGTGTTGAAGCAACCGTAGAAGGCAAAAAGCTTTTGGTGATTAGTCCTGGTTATTTGAAAGAAAATAAGTTAGCGCTGCCTGAGGGCTTTTCATCCGATGATACGGAGACGGTTGTATTTGTAATAGTTGATAAAAAATTAGCCGGATATATGGCACTGTCTGATAAGATACGACCAGAATCAGCAGAGGCCATTAAAGTCTTAAGGCAAGAAAACATCAAATCCATTCTGCTTACCGGCGACAATAGTAAAGTGGCAGCAAGCGTAAGTAAGACTTTGGGTATGGATAGTTTTATCGCCGAAGTACTGCCTAATCAAAAGTTGAAAGAAATAAAAGCATTACAGAAAAAGGGAGAGTTTGTTGCCATGACGGGGGATGGGGTAAATGATGCTCCAGCGTTGGCACAAGCAGATATTGGTATTGCTGTCGGTTCAGGTAGTGATATTGCGGCTGCGACTGCCGGCATCGTTTTGGTAAACAGCAATCCAAAGGACATTGTGAATTTAATCTTGTTTGGTAAGGCGACTTATAGAAAAATGATACAGAACCTGGCCTGGGCCACAGGTTATAATGTTATTGCCTTGCCGCTGGCGGCAGGGGTGTTATACAACCAGGGTATTGTTTTAAGCCCGGCCATGGGAGCGGCATTGATGACGGTAAGTACTGTTGTTGTAGCGATCAATGCAAGTATGCTGAAAGTAAAAGAATAGATCTATAAACGTGGCTCAATTAATGAGCATATATATTAAAAACACTAACCAAAGAAAACATGAAAAGAATAATGATCGCCCTTACTGCTGTTACATTAAGTTGTAGCGCTATGGCACAAACCAAAATGGCTGACACTTCTATGCACAGGATGTCATACAAATCGATGAAAAAAATGAATCATTCAGCGGTGATGATGGACGGAAAAATGATGATGATCATGCATGGAAAAAGCATCCCGATGACCAAAACAATGACCATGAATAATGGCACTAAGGTCATGACCGATGGTACTGTTAAAATGAAACACGGAAAAACCATGATGTTAAAAGAAGGTCAATGCGTAAACATGAATGGTAACGTTACAACAATGCCGATGGAACACAGCATGATGGGTGACAAAATGAAGATGTAATGTATTTTTCACATTGTTGTCTTCGTTTATCATAACAGTACGGTACTTGCGAGGTTTTAAATAAGAAAGTTTCTATTTTATTGAACGATTGTGCTACGAACAATTATAAAAAAATAGGTTCATAAACGCTGACAATAAGTTAACCTTGATTTTTAACAAGAAACAGGCCAAATCTTGACCTGTTCCTTTTTAAATTAAACTTTCAGTTTAGCTTTTCGAGACTGCTTTTTTTTTAGCAGCTCCTCCGTTGGCTGCTCCCGTTGTTTTAAAGTTTTAGTAGCCTTCTGTTCCGGTTGTAAAAGTTCTTCCCTTTTGATCTTTTTCATTTGATGGTCGTACAGATCCACCGTTTTAAATTGCGGATTGGCGGCCATAAAATACTTTTGCTCGGAGCCACCACGATCAACGGTAACCTGTTGGGCATTACCCTTTCTAAGGGAACGCATCAATTCCTCTTTACTTTTCGGGTCATCAAGTTCTTTTATTCCCTTGCCGGCAATAACTTTATCTATGTCATAGCCATAATTTTCATGGTAATGCTTAATTTTTTTATTCCCGTTATCGGTCAGGTTTTTATCATCGAGTTGTAACCATGCCTGGTATTTATGCCCTTCCAGGTTATACAGTTGTTTGTGAACCGCCCTCCCTTCCATTAAATTGAAGGCTTCTTTAGCGGTGATCCCACTACCTTTATTAATAAAAAATGATTGGTTCACATCTTTGGCAGGATTATCCTTGTGGCTGATAGTCGCATCGTATTTATTAAAGAAATACATATCCTGGTTATCGCCAGCCTTGAAATGAAGCGTGTAATCAATGGTTTTCTGGTTAAACTCATGTTGCATACCCAACTTAAATTCAGGTGTTTTCGCCTCCATTTCTTTGTCCAGTTCAGCGTTTAATTTGTCGCCAAACCCCAGGTTCAGCAAGCTTTTTTTCAAAAATTCAGAATTTTGCGTGTTCATAATTTGCTTAGTTTTAAATTTAATAATTATTGTTTTTGATGCGGTTTGAAGCAAGCATCGAACTACTTACTATTTCGGGCTGACTGATAATTTTGAGATTATCAATATCTTTTTGTTTGATTTGGAGATACAGGTGCCGGTTTCCATTACGTTCGTATAGTTCTACGTTTATTGCCTGGTCTTCCGATAAGGAAAAACGCCGGAAACCAAATACTTTAGCGATCTCTTTGCTTTTTGTTATCGAAGTATGTTTTCTGAGGTTTGAATAAATGGGGATAATTTCCTGTTCATGGGTTGCCATACGGGCAACCGTCTTTAAATCCCTGATATAAAACCTGACAAAATCTATAGCGTAAGGCAGATTAGATTTGTTGCGAATATCCAGCCTGAAAAACAATTTATTGTTGGCGAGGGATAATTTGTTTACCCAGGCTTTAATTCCACCATTCTTTTTCCGGTCAATAACATCTGACCGCCTGCCGGATGCGAGCAGGGCACCAATTGCTGCGTAATTAATAACCCGCGGTTTGACTACTACAATCACATGCGGCCTTTCAACTACTCGTATTCGGCGCCCCGCCTTACCGAAGGAATATTGCAACGGAATACCGTAAATATGATGGGTAGTTTGGTCCTGAAAGTTCAATTTTTCTGGGCTACAATTCGCCTTTAAAGCCTTTACCGTTATCAGCCCATTTTCTTTTTGGATAACAACCATATCCGATGGTACTTTGCCAACAATCTTAACGGAAGTTTTGAAAAATAAGGCGGTTACCCTTTTCTGGCTAACATAAGCGGTATCCTGCGCGAAGGAAATTGTTCCCAGCGTGGCAAGAAATATAATAATGATTATTGTTTTCATGATTTTCATATTTAATTATCCCTTTCGTTATTGTCTTTTAGCAGTACTTGATAACCAGCCTTTATTTTGACTTTAATCTGTTTTACCCTATGGCCAAAAAGACCTTTGGCCGCTTCAATCCCGGCACCTGCGGCCTGCGTGCCCACTGATTGATCCATCGACATTAATT
>DATCES010000386.1:0-3579 GCA_036509935.1 Mucilaginibacter sp. | reverse complement strand
AAGCTATTTTTTATGGCCTGAATTGCGGATGTGCCTTCTTCCAATTCACATACAACTGTCGAGATCATTTGATGCACTTGTTTAAAGCTGTAAATTCCAAATAATTCTTCGGTTTTTACAGTACCTTTCTTTGCCGAGCGGGTAAGGTCGTTACGCACCAGGTCAACTATCATTACGTTTTCCTGCAACTCCTTTGCGTGGTTCCTTAATTGTTGTTTTATGCGTTCATCTTCTGCAACATTTTCCCCGCGTTTGGCAGTTCCCTTAATGGGCTGCGAAATTAATTTTTCGCCCCGTTTGGCAAGGAAACGTTCGGGTGACGCACAAATGATATAATTACCCTCCCTTTTAAAAAACGCGGCAAACGGGTTCGGTGAAATTTCGTTCAATTTCAAAAAAACTGTCAATGGGTCAATGATTGCACCTTCAGCAAAAAATTCCCGGCAAAAATTAGTTACATAAATATCGCCCCGCTGTATGTGTCCTTTAATTTTTTCAACCGTGCTTAAATAGGCTGATTTGGTTACCCGGGATTGGATGTTTATAGCGGATGGTTTACCATTATCGTGAAGTGTTTGTTTTTCAATACTTTCAAAAACCTGCTGCGGGTTATCCGCTATTATTTCTATTTCATTCCCACTGATTAAGATAAGATATTGCGGCACAAAAAAGTAAAGATCGGGAAAATGAAGGTAATCAGGATTTAAAGACGATAGATTTTCAGTTTCATTCTTCAGGTCGTAACCCAAAAACCCGGCTATCCAGCCTGGGTGTTTTTTTCGGAATTGTTCCAATTGCTCAAAAGCAGTCCCGGTTTGGGCGATAAGCTCCTCTTTAGCGCCAACAGCAATAAGCGCATCAAATTTGGAGTACGGGTCGATGAAATTATTGGAATCTAGAAAACAGAAAACATTAAAAGGTGCTGCCCATTGAAGGGCTTTGAATTTAAAACTTTGAGGATCGGTTATCGATATGATCAACGTTCAATATATTAAAAAATATCGAACACCGAATTTTGAATATCGAATGATGAAGTATCTTCGGCGTTCGATATTCGTTATTCATTATTCGATATTAATAACTTCTTTATTTTTTCATCGACTTAATAGCGCCTCAAGGCATCTCTATCCCAATCAATTTAATATCAGCGTCTGCACCCTATCCGGCCCCACCGATAAATATTTTACCGGCACCCCTAATTCCGCCTCTAAAAAGCTAATGTAAGCTTTTAGCTTAGCAGGAATTTGCGATATTTTTGTAATACCTGTTAAATTCTCTTTCCAGCCGTCAATTTCTTTTAAAACCGGTTCGGCATCCACGGCACAAATATCATAAGGCATATAGTCTATCGTTTCACCCGAATATTTATAGTGGGTACAGGCGTATATTTTATCAAAACCGCTTAATACATCGGCCTTTGTCATTACCAGTTGCGTAACGCCATTGAGCATGATGGCGTATTTTAATGCCGGCAGGTCAATCCAGCCGGTGCGGCGCGGCCTGCCTGTTGTAGCGCCAAACTCGTGCCCTATGCGCCGCAGTTCTTCGCCTGTTTCATTATTTAATTCAGTGGGGAAAGGGCCGCCGCCAACACGGGTGCAATAGGCCTTGAAAATGCCTATTACTTCGCCAATCTTATTTGGCGCAACCCCAAGCCCGGTACACGCGCCTGCGGTTGTTGTGTTTGACGATGTAACAAAGGGGTACGAACCAAAGTCAATATCAAGCATGGTCCCCTGCGCGCCTTCGGCCAAAATATGTTTGCCTTTTCGCAGGTATTTGTTTACCACGTGTTCCGAGTCGACCAGCGGGAATTGATTTATAAGTTCAATAGCCTCAAAAAATGCTTTTTCACGATCCGAAAAATCGGCCACTCCGCCATACAATGCTTTTAACATTGATACGTGTTTATCGGTAAGCTTTTGGTAGCGTTCTTTAAAATCAGGCAGGGTAATATCGCCTATGCGCAATCCATTGCGCCCTGTTTTATCCATATAGGTTGGACCAATACCTTTTAAAGTTGAACCTATTTTGCCTTCGCCCATTTTTTTCTCGGAAGCCGCATCAAGCAACTGATGGGTTGGCAATATCAGGTGCGCCCTTTTGGCTATCATCAGGTTTTTTTTAGCCAAAAGGTCATGCCCGGCATCCTTTAATTTATCAATTTCCCTTTTTAGGGTTATGGGGTCAATTACCACGCCATTACCGATAAGGTTCATGGTGTTGCCAAAAAATATGCCCGATGGTATCGTGTTTAAAACAAACTTTTTGCCATCAAACTCAAGGGTGTGGCCCGCGTTCGGGCCGCCCTGGAAACGCGCGATCAGGTCGTAACCTGCGCTAAGTACATCAACAATTTTCCCTTTTCCTTCATCGCCCCACTGGAGGCCTAATAATACGTCAACAGCCATTATTTTTTATATCTTTTTTTAGAATATTCGTCAAATGATTTGGTAATAATTTTTTTTGCCTTAATCCATGTCATCCCATCTAAGCTTTCAGGTTCAATGGTATTTTCAGCATCAGCAAAATAAACGACTGATCTGATTAAGGCTTGACTATCATCATAGTTATATCTATCATAATAAAATTTAAAAAGTTCATCCATTGAATAAATCTGCAGGAGTTTCGCCAAATCCCAAAAATCCTTTTTTACTCCCCGTCCTTTCACTGCATTAAGTTTCAAAGCTATTAAATCTTTGGTATCGGCAAACGGAATTTCATCTATTATTTGTATGGGATTTAAAAAAGGATCGCTGACAGAAACAAAATCAATCCTCACATCCTGAATAACACATTGGTAAACAACTTTACTTCTCTCATTTATTGGGATCACTTTACCGAAAGCTATTTCCAAGGCCGGAATAAATATGTCTTTTTCGAGCGGTTGGTCTGTAAATAAGTCTAAGTCGATTGATTTGCGATGACCAAAGAGCAGAGAGAGTGCCGTGCCACCAACCAGCCTAAATTGTTTTAATTCGGGTAAAACAACTATCTTTTTTAGAAGTCCCAGTGTGCCCGGTTCGACTGTTTCTTCTCGTAACATTTAAAATCTGTTGGTTTAACTTTAAATAAAACACAGCAAAAATTTATGCTGATATCTGACAGCCAATTTGCTTGCAGCGCTAATTCCCCTACTCTTTTAAATCCGTAAAATTTTAACAAGTTATCAAAATCTTGGGCCTTGCCTCTTTCAATTACCTTTTCAACTACGTGTGCAGCATTCTTTTCATAGTCGATCTTATCCATATCAACATCCCAAAATGCCTGCTTGCTTAAAATTGGTTTATCCATTTTTTACACTTTTCTTTCGCAATATCCTTCACGTAATTTTTCGCAATTACCGTACAGGTTTAACGAGTGATGTTTTATTTCAAATTTCAACAGGCCGCCCATCATACTCTGTATCTGCTCTATGCGGGGGTCGCAAAATTCAACTACTTTGCCGCAATCGATGCAAATAATATGGTCGTGCTGTTTGTAGCCATACGATTTTTCGAACTGCGCCATATTTTTGCCAAACTGGTGCTTGGTAACCAGGTCGCAGGATACCAGGAGTTCTAAAGTATTGTAAACTGT
>DATCES010000385.1:0-2333 GCA_036509935.1 Mucilaginibacter sp. | reverse complement strand
TATTTTTGCCGCCAGATGATAGAATTTAAGGTGACAGGCGATTACATCCCGATGATCCAATTATTAAAAGCGGCAAACCTGGTGCAAACAGGCGGCGAGGCCCAAATAGTTGTAACAGAAGGCGAAGTAAAATACAATGGCCGTATTGATTACCGCAAACGCCTTAAAGTACGAAAAGGCGATACAGTTGAATTCAGGGGCAAAATTATCCGAGTTATTTAATTTATGAAGACCATCCAAAGCAATACCTATCCAATTTATTTTGATAACAGCATAGCTGAATTGGTGAAATTTATTAAGCAGGGAAACTATTCCAGGTTTTTTATTTTAACAGATGAAAACACTGAATTGCATTGCCTGCCGGTAATAAAAAACGAATTGGGCGATATAGATAATTACGACCTTATTGAAATACCCGCCGGCGAAGAGAACAAGGATATTGATTTCTGCATCGGTATATGGCGGATGCTGATTGATTTCGGCGCCGACCGCAAAAGTTTACTGATAAACCTGGGCGGCGGCGTAATTAGCGACATGGGCGGGTTTGCAGCTTCGACCTTTAAGCGCGGAATTGATTTTGTGCATGTACCTACTACCCTGCTTTCGCAGGTAGATGCTTCTGTTGGCGGTAAAACGGGTATTGATATCAACAGCATAAAAAATATTATCGGCACATTTACCCAGCCAAAAGCGGTGTTCATCAATTATAATTTTTTAAAAACCCTGCCGCAGCGGCAAATACTTTCGGGCCTGGCCGAGATGCTGAAGCACGGCCTGATTATGGATACGGGTTATTGGAATTTGCTAAGAAAGAGTGATCTGAGCATGCCTTCGGCTGAACTCATCTACCGCTCAATCGAAATAAAAAATAAAGTAGTTATTGAAGACCCGACTGAACAGGGGATACGCAAAGCCTTAAATTTTGGCCACACTATCGGTCATGCGGTTGAAACCAATTCACTGATAAATGATGCAAACCCCTTGACCCATGGCGAAGCAATAGCTATCGGGATGATTTGCGAGGCTTACCTATCGCATAAAAAAACCGGCCTCAGCAGCGGTGAACTGACAGAAATTGTTGACGTGATCAAGAGCCTGTACCCCCAATATCCTGTTAAAGAAAAAAGCTACAGCGACCTATTAGCCATTATGCTGAAAGATAAAAAGAACCTTAACGGCAAAATCAACTGCACACTATTGACCCGCATAGGCGAATGCAGCCTTGACAATATATGCACCGAAGAAGAACTTTGCGGGAGTTTATCCTATTATAATGAGTTGGGCGCAATCAGGTAAAAAAATTATATTTCGTCTTTCTGCCTGTTATGGTACTATCGTTTATCGTTTACCTGTCGCCCGCACACTGATGCGTTACACCAACGCCTTGCGCCGTTTTTTGTCCTGTCGATAAACATGCTGCCGCAGGTTTTGCATTGTTTAATTCGTTTCGGGTTTGCCTTTACCAGGAGTTCAGCGGCAGACAGCACAACTATCCACAAAGGCAGGGCAATTTCCACATCGATATTAACCCATACCTGCTGCCAGCCGGCGTTGGTGCTTTGATAACGCAAGCTCTTTGAGGCGGCATCAAGTACCGAATTAAATTGCCGCACGAAAATTTCATCTGCGGGCCCGCCTTTTATTACCGATAAAAATATTTCGTACAACATAAACCGGGCAGCGATTACCTGTTCAAATATCCCTTTTGTCTCATCGGCATAGCAATATGCTTCTAAACCAATTGTTTGGTAATGATCATATTCAATAACTTTTGCATTGTAACACCAATACAAAAAGTCTTCGTAATTGGTTAAATAGTCTTTAGGGTTTTCGCTTCCCCGGTTGTTCAAAGTATTCACAAAATTTAGCGCGTATGTACCGCCATCAAGCGGGCTAACGGTGTTCTTAAAATGCAATTTGCCCTCCTGCGCCGGGGTTAAAGTAGCTTCCATATTCATATTATTGGGTTTTTAGTTGATTTTTAATAATTAAACGCATTTATATGGCATTAATTCCCGCCATTTTATGGGGCTAAGCGGGCTGAGCAAACCGTAATTACGCTTATTGCGTGGGGCTAAACGTGTTTAGCCTCACGTAATTTTTAAGGTTTGAGGGGCTAAATGCGTTTAGCCCCACGTAATTTTTAAGGTTTGCGGGGCTAAATGCGTTTAGCCCTACGTATTTTTTAACGTTTGAGGGGCTAAATGGGTTTAGCCCTACGTAAAAAACCATCTGCTATTTTATCAAAGTGCTGTATATCAACAAAATACATTTACAACTTCAAAGAATGATGAAAATTCACTTAAAAAAACGGGGATTTATTTTTTTTTTTT
>DATCES010000384.1:0-2973 GCA_036509935.1 Mucilaginibacter sp. | reverse complement strand
ATTACTGGTGAAAAAATCGTAAATCATAGCCCCCCTTTACTGTGCTGCTTGCCCCATTTAATCATTTCATCAACCACAGGGGTAAGCGTGAAACTGTAGGTGGTAAGCTTATATTCTATGGATACAGGGTAGCCGCCATGCACAATACGGATGATGAGTTTATTTGCTTCCAGGGCCTTTAGCTCTTTGGAGAGTACACGGGTGGTTATATTGGGGATATTCCGCTGTATATCCCTGAACCTGTTTTTTCCGGCGTACATTGACAATAAAATAGGCAGCTTCCATTTGCCGCTGATAGCTTGCAATGTGCCCTGTACGAAGCCGATCTTGTCGCTAATAGTCGTAATGTCTTGCTTCATAATTGATATACTTCACATTATTGGTATCAAATGTATATCAAATTTTATAAATAAACAAAAAGCAAGGTAAAAGGCTTTACAATATAAAAACTAATTTTGACAATTATAATAAGGTCACGCCTCCCCTTTTAACCTGAATACCATCCCATCCATATCTTCATTGATCCGTAACTGGCAGGCCAGGCGGCTATCGTGGCCAGCATCGGGAAGTGTATCCAGTAAATCCAGTTCGGTATTGGTGGCGTGGAAATATTGTTCGGGGCCTTCAAGTACCTGCACATGGCAGGTAGCACAAAGCGCCATGCCCCCGCAGGTGGCCAGAATGTTATGGTCTGATGCTTTTAATACCTCCATCAGGCTAAGGCTGATGCCCTCCGGTATTTCAACGGGTTCCCGGTGGCCGTTTTTGTTCTCAATTGTTAAAGTAATCATTTTTTTAGCTTTTCGCTTTAAAACGCGGTAACGCCATAAACGGTGGTGTATTTAAAACTTAGTTTCTGGTCGGGGTAAACCTGTTTAAAGGCGCTTTGGGCCATCAGTGCAGCTTCATGGAAACCGCAAAGGATGAGTTTTAGTTTGCCGGGATAAATATTGATATCCCCTATGGCATAAACGCCTTTTACATTGGTGCTGTAATCAAAAGTATCAACCATAATGGCTGATTTATCCACATTCAGCCCCCAATCGGCAATTGGCCCTAGCTTCGGGGTGAGGCCAAACAGTGGGATCAGGTGGCCGGCTTCAATTACTGAAGTTTCATTATCCCTGCCGGTCACTTCTACCGCCTGCAAATGGCCATTGCCCTTAATGGCGTTAATATGCGCCTGCAGGATGAGGTTGATGCGCCCTTCTTTCGCCATTTCAAATACTTTTTCGGCGGAATCCGGTGCGCCGCGGAAGGTATCGCCACGGTGGATCAGGGTAACCTCAGCGGCAATATCAGCTAAAAAAATGGTCCAGTCTAAAGCAGAATCGCCGCCGCCGGCTAATACTACCTTTTGGCCCCGGTAAGTTTCCGGGTTTTTGATCATGTAGGCTACACCTTTGCCTTCAAATGCTTCAAGGCCGTCAATTGGCGGTTTCCGCGGTTCAAAACAACCCAGCCCCCCGGCTATCACCACCACTTTGCTGCGTACTTCGGTACCATCGCTGGTTTGGGTTATAAATGACCCGTCTTCCAGTTGCTGCAACCCGTTCACCCGTTCGCCTAATGAAAAACCAGGCTTAAAAGGCTCTATCTGCTCCATCAAACCATCAACTAATTGCTGCGCATTGATAGTTGGGAAACCGGGGATATCGTAAATTGGTTTTTGAGGGTATATCTCAGAAAGCTGGCCTCCAACCTGCGGCAATACATCAATCAAATGGCAGCGCATTTTTAACAAGCCAGCTTCAAAAACTGCGAACAGGCCTACCGGGCCGGCCCCTATTATGCAAATATCAGTAGTTATAAGTTCCATTACTTTTTAATTATTGGTTGACTCGATTTTTGAATTATTGACTAAACACTTTTTAAATCGCTCAATTATTCATTTTAATCAACCTGAATATATTTAAACCAGTGGCTAAAGATCAGTATTGCTATAACTAAAAACAAATGATAAATAGTAATTGATGATTACTTTAAGTTATAGCTTGACAGGCAAAAACGTTGAAAAAGATCAGTCAGTGTTGAGTTTTTGCCATGAAGCTGGATAAACTGGAAGGTGCGGAAAATCTCCAGCCCTTTAATTTCGATAACGCTTAATTCGTTATATTTTAATTCGCTGATAACAGACTGAATAGACAGGAATGTAGCTGTTTCAGAATACAACAGGTATTGTTTAATGGCTATGCTGCTTTCCAGTTGTATCTCTATCTGCAAGTCTTTTGGGTTTATACCTGCCTTTGAAAGTGCATTAAATATAACATCCAGCGTGCCTGAACCGGCCTCGCGAAGTATTAAAGGGATATTCAGTAAAGCTTTGGGGGTTATTTCGGCTTTTTTTGATAATTGGTTATTTGCGCGGGTAACCAGCACAATTTCGTCTTTGGCAAATGGCGCATAAGCTATCTGCGGATAATGGGCAGCGCCCTCAACAATGGCAATATCAATTTTTTCAGCTAATACCAACTGGGTAATCACATCCGTATTGCCCTGGATAAAGGTAAAGTTAACCGCCGGGTAAGTTTTTTTGAAAAGCGCCAGTATTTTTGGCAATATAGTTTGGGCCACCGTTGTGCTTGCACCTATATGCAAAGTACCGGCCTCTGTATTGTTTAATTGAGCCAGTTCGTTTTCAAGTTCGGTGTAGGTTTGAAATATCTTTCCGGCATACTGCAACAAAATCTTTCCGGCAGTTGTTAAAGCGATGCTGTTACCGTTGCGCCTGAACAATTGCACATTCAATTGCTGTTCCAGTTCTTTAATATGTTTGGTAACGGCAGGCTGGGTGATGAACAATCCGGCGGCGGCCTTAGTAAAACTTAACCTTTGCGCAACAGTATAAAATACCTTTAAACGAAAATCGAAGATCATTGCAGGAGAAGCGATAATTTGCGTCTGTGCGAAGGTAATGAAATTTCTGGCAGGCACGCAGATACTTACAGCATTGCGTATCTACGATGATTTTTT
>DATCES010000383.1:0-2327 GCA_036509935.1 Mucilaginibacter sp. | reverse complement strand
CAACCAATGATATGTTACGCGAACGGTCGCCGCCATACATCGCCCTGATCTGCGGTACGGTGGCGTGGCTCTCATCAATCACCATCAGGTAATCATCCGGGAAATAGTCAAGCAAACAGAATGGCCGCGCACCCGGTTTGCGGCCATCAAAAAAGCGGGAATAATTTTCAATGCCCGAACAATAACCCAGTTCGCGGATCATTTCAAGGTCGTAATTAACCCTTTCTTCCAGCCTTTTTGCTTCCAGGTAACGGCCATCGCCAATAAATTGCTTTTTGCGTGTTTCCAGCTCTTCCTGTATGGCCCAGATAGATTGCGTAAAACGCTCCCTTGGCGCTACATATAAATTAGCAGGGAACAGCACCATGTGGGTCATTTTTTCGATGGTTTTCCCGGTATCGGGATCAAAAGCGCTAAGTTCTTCAATATCATCCCCGAAAAATGAAATGCGGTAGGCCACATCCATATACGCCGGGAAAATATCAACAACATCGCCCTTTACCCTGAAAGTACCGCGTTTAAAATCGGCAGTGGTGCGCGAATATAATATCTCAACCAACCGGTGCAAAAAAGCATTGCGGCTAATGCGCGTGCCAACCGCGAAACGGAAAACCGAGTCCATAAAATCCTCCGGGTTGCCCATTCCGTATATGCAGGAGATTGATGAAACAACGATGACATCGCGCCGCCCCGACATCAGGGACGATGTGGTGCGCAGGCGCAGTTTTTCAATTTCTTCGTTTATCTGAAGGTCTTTTTCAATATAAGTATTTGTCGTGGGGATAAATGCTTCCGGCTGATAATAGTCGTAGTACGATACAAAGTAGTTTACTGCATTCTCAGGAAAAAACTGCTTGAACTCACCATACAATTGCGCGGCGAGCGTTTTATTATGGCTTAATATTAAAGTAGGCTTTTGCGTTTGCGAAATTACGTTGGCTATAGTAAATGTTTTGCCCGAGCCGGTTACCCCAAGCAGGGTTTGGAACGGATCGTTATTATTTATGCCTTCAACCAGTTGCTTTATAGCTTCGGGCTGGTCGCCGGTTGGTGAGTATTGGGATGTTAAGTTGAAATTCATAGAATGAATACAAAAATACTGTTTTGTGGTCAGAGATTGGAGGTTAGCGGTTAGTTTTAAAACACATAGCCGTTAATCTTACAAATTCTTTACCAGATCAAAAATAATGAGCTGTGGTGACAACCATGAGCAATGGTTAATATAAACATTCCTGCAATTTTACTTCTTTATAGGATATTTGCAGGAATAAGCAAAATGGTGTTAAAAAAACATCCTCCATTGAGTTGCTTCAATCGCCTAAATACTTGCCGTTTTCAAAACCATATATCGTTACCCCATTACGTTGCTGGTCTGTGTTCCCGCCGTAAACAAGGTTGGGTTTTGATTGAGGGTCCAAATCTTTATAATAGTTCAGGCTTTTAAAAAAATCAGGATGTATTGTCTGCGACATCTTTATTTCATAGCTGTTCCGTTCCATCCCTTTATCAATAATCAAGTCTATTTCACGTTGTGAACTATCGCGCCAAAAATATAATTGCACCCTTTCCCCTCTGTTCAGCCCATCCTTTAAAAACTCATTAATTACTAAATTTTCAAATAAGGCGCCCTGCGCAAAATGAATTGAAATATCTGATAACTTTCGTATCCCTAATAAATAGGAAGCAAGCCCTGTATCATAAAAATACAACTTAGGGGTTTTAATTAACCTTTTATTAAAGTTTTGATGGAATGGCTGCAGACGAAAAACAATGAAAGATGCCTCTAAAACAGAAATCCATGATTCAATGGTTTTGTTAGATAACCCTAACTCGTTTGCCAAATTATTTTGATTGAGTAACTGGCCAACGCGTCCGGCCAATAATTGAATAAATTTTTGAAACGTTGCCAGATCGTGTACGTTAAGCAATTGCCTAACATCACGTTCAATATAAGTTTGTAGATAATTAGGATAAAAATCATTAGGTGCTATTTGTTGCTCGTAAACACGCGGGTAGCCTCCCTTGTACAAATACTCCGCCCAATTGTTGGGTTTATATACAGAGGTATCTAACTCATTAAAAGAAAACGGCAATAAGGTTAGTAATGCTACCCTGCCGGCCAATGACTGGGCAATATGATGGGATAGCAGGAAATTTTGAGAACCTGTAAGCAAGTATTCCCCATTTTTTTTGCGCTGATCGGTTATTGCCTGTAAGTAGGAGAATAATTCGGGTACATATTGAACCTCGTCAATAATTACCCCATCCCGGTAGTTATTCAAAAAACCTTTGGGATCTTCCCTGGCAAACTGGCGTTCATCCGGAAT
>DATCES010000382.1:0-2773 GCA_036509935.1 Mucilaginibacter sp. | reverse complement strand
AACAAAAATACCTATTGAAATATTGCCGATGGGCATAAACCTTGAACATTACAAACCCGATTTCAGTAAAACAGATTTCCCAAGCCTGTTTTTTTTAGGCTCATTAGATTGGTTGCCCAATCGCGAAGGTATTGAATGGTTCCTTGAAAACTTCCATAAAGAGCTAACCGAAGGCGACCTTCGTGTACGTTTTTATGTTGCTGGCAATGATATACCCGAGCGGTTTGATGATTATGAGGTGATGGGGAAGATTTTTATACAGGGTGAAGTAGATGACGCACTTGAATTTTTAAACAGCAAATCAATTATGATTGTGCCATTATTATCAAGCGGGGGTATGCGGGTAAAAATTGTAGAGGGCATGGCTATGCAAAAGTGCATTATTTCTACCTCGTTAGGCGCAGAGGGCATTAATTACGAAAACAATGTTAACATCCTGATTGCCAATAACCAGGATGAATTTTACGAAGCGATAAAGCTTTGTATCGCAGATGAAGGGTTTTGCCGGTATATAGGCCTGAACGCCCGCAAACTTATGGAAGAACAACACGATGTAAACAAGGTAACTGAAAAGCTGGTAGGCTTTTATAAAAGCGTGGTTTGATTTACTACTTTTGTGCCGAAATGAAAAATACCGCTTTATTTGACATCCATATACAGGCAGGCGCTAAAATGGTGCCGTTTGCCGGCTATAATATGCCGGTACAATATGTAGGCATTAATGCCGAACACGAAACAGTACGTAACGACGTTGGCGTTTTTGACGTGGGCCACATGGGCGAATTTATTTTAAAAGGCGCACATGCACTTGATCTTATCCAACACGTTACCAGCAACGATGCTTCAAAATTGTACGATGGAAAGGTACAATATTCCTGCCTGCCTAATAATGATGGCGGTATAGTTGATGACCTGCTGGTTTACCGCATCGATGAAATCACCTATATGCTGGTAGTTAATGCCTCCAATATCGAAAAAGATTGGAACTGGATATCGGGCTTCAATACTTTTGGCGTTGAAATGAAAAACATATCCGACCGTACCTCCCTGCTGGCTATACAAGGGCCAAAAGCGGCTGAGGCTTTGCGAAGCTTAACAGATATTGACCTGGCCTCGATGGAATATTACACTTTCAAAAAAGGAAAATTCGCCGGGGTTAATAATGTGCTTGTATCGGCCACAGGTTATACCGGGGCAGGTGGTTTCGAGATATATTTTGATAACGCACATGCCCCGCATATATGGAACGCTATTTTTAAAGCAGGCGGACCTTTCGGGATAAAGCCTATCGGATTGGGCGCCCGCGATACTTTACGCCTGGAAATGGGCTTTTGCCTCTATGGAAATGACATTGACGATACCACATCGCCTTTAGAGGCCGGTTTAGGTTGGGTAACTAAATTTAATAAAGCGTTCACCAATTCGGCAGCGCTGCGTCAGCAAAAACACGAAGGCGTAAAACGCAAGCTGGTTGGCTTTGAAATGATTGACCGCGGTATCCCCCGCCACGATTACGAAATTGTTGACGCAGATGGCAACAGTATAGGTAAAGTAACCTCCGGTACCCAATCCCCATCCCTGCAAAAAGCCATTGGCATGGGTTACGTAAAAACCCAATTTGCCAAAGAAGGAACAGAATTTTTTATCAGGATAAGGGATAATAAAATAAAAGCAAAGGTGGTAAAGCCTCCGTTTAGCAAATAGTCATTGGTCATTGTGTCATTAGTCATTGAATAGTTTGACAAATTACACAATGCCGGATGACCAATGACCAATGACACAATGACCAATGACTTAAGTGTTTGCCTCACTCCAGCCCTCATACCGCTTTACAAGGTTGATGATTATGTTGTGGTGATTATTGATGTTTTCAGGGCCACTTCATCTATTTGCTATGGGATTGAAAACGGCGCTGCGGCAATTATCCCGGTATCGCAGGTGGAAGAATGTGCCGCTTACCGCGAAAAAAGCCAGGATTACTTACTTGCCGCCGAACGTGATGGCAAAGTAGTGGAAGGTTTTGATTTCGGCAATTCGCCATTCTCATACATTAAAGAAATAGTTGAAGGCAAAACCGTGGTGTTAACCACCACCAATGGCACCCATGCCCTTCACCTGTCGCGGCTTGCTAAAAAAATAGTGATTGGTTCATTTTTAAATCTTACTGCGCTGTGTAACTGGCTTAAAACACAGGACGAAAATATTTTGCTGGTTTGCGCAGGCTGGAAAAACAATTTTAACCTGGAAGATACCTTGTTTGCCGGTGCGGTAATTGAGCAGCTAAAGGCGTTTGATTTTAAACCGGATGATGCGGCCATTGCAGCTAATGACCTTTATCAAACGGGTAAAGAGGATATAAACGGATACCTCAAAAAAACATCGCACAGCGAACGCCTTAAGCAGTTGGGTATTGAAAAGGATATTGAATTTTGTTTACAGGTTGATTTAACTACCGCCATTCCGATTTTGGAGGGGGATAAATTGGTGAAGTTGCGCTAATAAAAAGCAAATACTACCAGTTCAAAAATTTCGAAGCTAAATAATGGGATTACTTTTAAAGTGTTCGCTTTGTTACTGTAAAATGATTTATAATGCGAATGGTAATAGACCTCGATGAAAAATACATGGATCATTTTTACGATTTGGAAAAAACAGCAAAGGCAACAATTATAAAGGAGGAGCCTGATTTTTGGACAGAATTACCAGGGCGCTTTAAAGCTGGTATCAAAAAAAGCCAGGAACCTATATTTGAAGATGAACCCAATTAAACTAT
>DATCES010000381.1:0-3533 GCA_036509935.1 Mucilaginibacter sp. | reverse complement strand
ATTTTCGTTTACCATTACATCAAAAGCCGGGCAAAAAGCCCCGCGTAATTATGTTTACCAAAACCTTAGTGGGCTTAGGGGAAAACATATTTTGGTTATTGACGACAATACAACTAACCGGGATATTTTAGAAACACAGCTTAAACAATGGAAGCTGATGCCGGTGATGGCTGAGTCGGGGGAACAGGCGCTGCAAATACTTGCGTCAGGCAGCCCGGTTGACCTGATTATTTCAGACATGAATATGCCTGTGATGGATGGCGTTCAATTAGCCAGAAAAATACGGAAAAAGCACCCCGGCCTGCCAATTATACTTTTAAGCTCAATGGGTAATGAACAAAGCAAGAGCGAGGCGCATTTATTTAACAGCATATTGACCAAACCTACCCGGCATCAGGTTTTATACAAACATATTGCTGAGCAGCTAAAAAATAAAGATGGCGAAATTAAGGTAATTGAGCCGGTTAAGTCTCTATTTTCTGAAGATTTTGCCAAACAGTACCCGATGAATATTTTAATTGCCGAGGATAATATTGTAAACCAAAAACTTGCTGCCCGTATATTGACTAAAATGGGGTATAACCCCGATATTAGCGTTAACGGCCATGATGCTTTAAATGCAATGACCGTAAAAAAATATGACATGATTTTCATGGACGTGCAAATGCCCGAAATGGATGGCCTGGAAGCTACCTGGTTTATCCGCGAGAATATGGAACACCAGCCCGTAATTATTGCCATGACTGCCAATGCCATGCCCGAAGATAAAGAACTCTGTTTAAAAACCGGAATGGATGATTATTTAAGCAAACCGATGAAAATAGCCGAAATTATGGATGTATTGGAAAGATGGGGAAAGCAGATAAATTCATAGTTCATGGTTCATGCACGGCTATAAGATGTTGTGGAGTTTAAATAATTAATAAATTACATATAATATCACTGTAAACAGGTAAATTCACCTTTAATTTAAAGAATGAATTTATGCAATCAATATCTAAATCAAGGCTTGGTTTATACATCAGCTTTTTTGTTTTTTTAGTTGGTATTTCTGTTTGTACAGCTAAAGTACCTGAAAAATACTATTACCAGATAAAAATATACCATCTGAAAACCCAGGCGCAGGAAGAACGCATGGACCGGTATTTGCAAAATGCTTATTTACCCGCTATGCACCGGATGGGCGTTAATAATGTTGGTGTATTTAAACCGATTGAAAACGATTCAATTGGCAAACGCATATATGTTTTAACCCCTTTCCGCACCTGGCACCAATTGGAAAATGTTGAAGAGGAGCTGATGGCTGACCCGCAATATATTACTGATGGCAAAGATTATATTGATGCCCCTTATAATGATGCGCTTTATACCCGTATGGAAACAATTGTACTGCGGGCGTTCCCAAAAATGCCTCAATCTGCCGTTCCCAATCTTTCAGCAACCAAAACCGACCGGGTTTATGAACTGCGGAGCTATGAAAGTCCTACCGAAGCGTATAATGTAAACAAGGTAAAAATGTTTAATGATGGTAATGAAGTGGCGCTTTTTAAAAGGCTTGGGTTTAACGCGGTATTTTATGCCGAAGTTTTGGCCGGCAGCCACCAGCCCAATTTAATGTATATGACTACCTTTAACAGCAAACAGGACAGGGACAAGCATTGGGATACTTTTTCAAACGACCCCCAATGGAAAACTTTAGTTGCGTTGCCTGAATACCAGCACAATGTTTCAAAGGCAGATATTTTATTCCTGCACCCCACTGCGTATTCCGATTTTTAAATGCAGCTTAAAAAGTGCGATTTTGATGCAATTGTAGTCGGCTCGGGGCCAAATGGCTTGGCAGCAGCTATTTTAATGCAGCAAAAGGGGCTTTCGGTTTTATTGATTGAAGGAAAGGAAACAATTGGCGGGGGCTTGCGCTCAGCCGGCCTTACCTTGCCCGGATTTGTTCATGATATATGCTCGGCGGTATATCCGCTTGCGGTAGCATCGCCATTTTTTGCACAGCTCCCATTAAGTGAATATGGCCTTGAATACATTTATCCCGCAATAGCTGCCGCACACCCTTTTGATAATGGGACTGCCGCCATTATCAAAAAGTCGATAGAAGAAACAGCCGCTTTACTGGGTGCTGATGAGTACGCTTACCTGCAACTGATGCAGCCATTGGTAAAAGGTTGGCCTTCCATTGCCCCGGATGTTTTAGGCCCTTTGCATTTCCCAAAACATCCGCTGGCCATGGCCCGTTTTGGCCTGTTGGCGCTTACTTCTGCCACCCACCTGGCAAAGCGGTTTAAAACGGTTGGGGCAAAAGGATTAATCGGCGGCATGGCTGCCCATTCCATCCAGCCTTTAACCAATACGGCAACATCGGCAATAGCTTTGGTATTGATGGCCCAGGCGCATTTACAAGGCTGGCCAATCCCGAAAGGGGGCTCAAACCAAATAGCCAATGCGCTGGCAGCGTATTTTATTTCACTTGGCGGTATCATTGAAACCAATTTTTACCTCAAGTCATTGGAGCAACTTCCATCAACCCATGCCGTTTTACTTGATGTTACGCCACGTCAATTGCTGCAAATTGCCGGGCACCGCTTTTCGTCCGTTTATAAATGGCAATTGGAGCGGTACCGTTATGGCGCCGGTGTTTTTAAAATAGATTGGGCTTTGGGCGCCCCGATACCATTCACAGCAGCCGGGTGCAGGGATGCAGGCACTGTTCATATCGGCAACACATTTGCTGAGATAGCACAAAATGAGCAACGAATTTGGGATGGTAAAAATCCGGAAAAGCCATTTGTACTGCTATCCCAGCCAAGTATATTCGATCCTTCCCGCGCGCCGGAGGGCAAGCATACGGCATGGGCATATTGCCATGTACCCGGCGGGTCAACGACAGATATGACCGCCGCCATTGAAAACCAGGTGGAACGATTTGCACCGGGTTTCAAAAACACTATACTTGCTAAACATACCATGGATACGGCTCAAATGGAAGAATATAATCCCAACTATATTGGCGGTGATATTAATGGCGGCGTAATTGATATTGGCCAGTTGTTTACCAGGCCGGTATTGCGTTGGTCGCCCTATAAAACTTCCGCAAAGGGTATCTATATCTGCTCTTCTTCAACGCCTCCAGGGGGCGGGGTGCATGGTATGTGCGGGTACCATGCGGCTAAAAGGGCGATGAGGGATTTTTTTAAGACTGATAACATCAATTAAAACCGGTTAAACTAAACTCATTTCATGAAAAACCTGCATCTGTTACTCTTGTTCATTATTGCATCATTTATCGTATCCTGTAAAAAACATCCTCAGGTTTCGGGTTATGCGGGCTGGCGCACTTATGCCGGCTCAAAGGATGGCAACAGGTATTCATCAAGTGATGAGATCACGCTTAAAAATGTTAAGCAGCTAAAAGTGGCCTGGGTATATAGCTCCAACGATAAAGACAGCGCCAACCGCAGCCAGAACCAATGCAACCCCATTATGGTTGATGGCATACTTTACGGTACCAGCCCTAAGTTGAA
>DATCES010000380.1:0-3850 GCA_036509935.1 Mucilaginibacter sp. | reverse complement strand
GACAAAGGCTTTTTTATCTTCCGCCAATGTATTCTTTGAAAACGGTGCCATAATTTCCTGCGCTTCGCCGGCAAGCGTCCTGGCGCGCGGGAAACGGGCCGCATCGGTTTTCATCCAGCCCGGAACATAACAGCTCATGCTATTTTTCCAGGTACCAAACCAAAGTACCACCAATTTGAACTTATTTATCCGGGCGTTTTTAATTAATTCATCAACCAGCTTAAAATTGAATTTACCCTCCTGCGGTTCCAATGCCTCCCAATAAACCGGCGCAACAAGTGTATTCAGGTGCATTTTTTTAAGTTTTGGCCAAACGCTCTTCATGTAAGCCATGTCCGAAGCGCTTGAATTGCCCAGTTCGCCACCCAATATTAAAAACGGCTTGCCATCAACTACCAGTTCGGGGCCGTCATCGTTATTTACAAGGTGAGGTGTACTTTGCAAATTGTTTTGCCCTTTTGCAATTATTAACAAACAACAGAGTATTGCCGCTAAACTGATCGACTTCATATGATTTAAAATTTTACCTACCGCCCTATGTTTTTATCGGCCCATTTCAGGAACCATTTCATGTTTGCCTGGTCCTGGTGCCCTTGATCGTGCTGCCGCCATGCCAACTGACCGTCTAACATTGACGTATTTACAGGCGGCATTTTTTCGGTGCGATAGTCATTTGACACACCGAGGTCTTTTACCCCCAGCAGTTTAAACACCGGGCCTGCGGCAACTGCAGCCATATAACTTCCCTGGTGGTCCAGCCATTTGGCATCCCCCTTTTCGGGTACGCCGTAACTGATAAAAACCAATCGTGGCGCGCATAATGCTATCAACTCATGTGAATCTACGGGCAAGTCACAACCGGTCTTGCTCCCAAATTTAGCTTCAGCGGCGCCATATTTTATAAAGTTGCCAGCCATCCAATAGTACTCCCCGCCGGTTAGGCTTTCAACAGCTTCGCCCCAATTCCTGCGGTGCAGCGTAGCCCCCCCTTTACCTGATGAGCCGATCAGGCCCGTTGCAAAACGGGGTTCAAATGCAAGCGTCACGAGCGCCGCCTTACCATACCTTGAAACGCCTTCGATCCCTACGTGCTTAATATCTACCCGGGGTTCATTTGCTTCCAGGTAATCCAAACCACGGGCGGCGCCCCATGCCCATGCCCTTAACGCGCCCCAATCATCAGGCTTCCGTGGCTGGCCTTTATTAACCAGGCCTATAATGCCGCGTGTTAAGCCAGCGCCATTATCCGCCTGTATAGTCGATGGATTAATATACGCATAACCCCAACCCTTCGCAATAAGTTGTTCAACACTGGGTGGGTCATTATTTACACCCTGAACGCCCGGCTGATCTACAGGACCGGCTAAGGGCTGGCGCGGCGGGGCCCCAAAGCCGAATGGGTACGAAGCCGTAAGCAATTCGTAAGCGGGATGTTCGTCGAATACTTTTTTTAAGGCGGTATCCTGTTTTACCAGCAGCTTTTTGAGCGTATTGTTCAATTCTTCCAACTGCGCGGGATTTGGCTGACTCGCCGCAGGAACGCGCGCCGGGCCAAACATCATCAGCAATGGTACTGGCCCCCTTGCGTTTGACGGCAAAACAACCGTCATTTCTATATCGACATTAATTAGGGGGTATGCGGAATTATCGACATAGCCTATTAATTTTTTTGCAATAACCGGTGTGAAGCCAATATATTCATGATCGGTATATTGGGTTTCCCAGGTTACTTTCGGCAGGTTTTCGGGAAGCCGGCCATATACCTCCCGCTCCATGTCTTCAACTATTTCGGGCCGGCGCAGTTTCCACCACGCAACGGGAGTTGTTACTTTTTTTCCGTTTTTTAAGGTGAGGACATCCGGCAGGTCAGGACATGGGTTAGCCTTTGATTCATCATAATTAGCATGATTAGGATCGTGCTCATTGCCGCTGGGGCCCGGGCGAAGTGCTTTTATGCCCAACTGGTCCATCATATTTTGATGGTCCTGTTCGGCGGTGAACGTTATCGGCGCCGGATAATTGCCCTGCGGGGGCGCGGTCACAGTTTGGGCTGTAACACGGATAGCGATGAAAATAAATAAGTAAGCGACTTTTTTCATGTTGTATATTATTTGCAGATTTTCTTTTTTCTTTTTTTCTTCTCAATCGTTAGCAGCTCAAATCGCCACCGGCATAATTTACCGGTTCCCAAAACTGCGGGGCCTAAAAAACCGATTGCTTTAAACAAATGCTAATGTACATAAAATCTATGCAATCGATTGCAAGTTTTTTTGCTGTTGTAATACTTTTTTTTCGCCTATCTGTTCAATGTGCCATTGATTAGGTAACAACCTAAGCTATTGTTTCAAATCGGATGATGTGCTCCACCGATTTGCCCTTCTGTTTAACTTCACATTATTAATTCCTGCATATACGATATTCCGATTTGGAGCGCTGGAAAGGGGTTAAATTGAAGTTTGCCGCAAAAACCAGGCAAATAGTGAACATTTGTGTTATATATGTAACAATTCTGTTATTCTAATAAAAAAAAGACAATAGTTTTGGTTTTTGCGTTATCCTTGCTATATATCCAAAATTGCAAAATCTAAATTTGAGTTTACCCCTAATATGAAAAAATGGATTTACCTGCATTTAAAATTACTCAGTTTAAGCCTTATTATTTTAAAAGGTGCATCGGGGCAAACCCTCAGATCGGACACCACTTTGCAAAACGCTTTAAATAATGCCAGTGTTGTGTACACCAAAGCTATTGGCGCACAATTACCTTTAAACAACGGCCCCGAATATTATTTCTATAACCCTGTGAAATTTAAAGGTTCTGCCTATTTCATGGACACGACCTATACACCAGGGTCCGTTTACTATGACGGCGCCGAGTACAAGGAAGTTCAATTGTTGTATGATCTTAATAAAGGGCAATTGGCAGCTATTTTATATGATCAGAATTTAAAATATGTATTATTAAACGATAGGGTCCAAAACTTCGACCTGCTGCAGCACCATTTTATAAACATCAATGCCGATACACTGACCAAAAATACGGTAATGACAACGGGCTACTATGATGAGCTTTACCACGGCCGGACAGAAGTTGTGTCTAAACGATATAAAACTATTCAACGCTATGCTTCAACAACCGGGGCCCAGGAGGCATACTCCTACTTTACGGATACAAAGGAAGATTTTTTTATCAGAAAAGATAATATTTATTATAATGTAGCCGGCAAACGGGAACTCCTTGATATTTTAAAGGATAAGAAAAAACAGCTCCAGCAATATGTTAAAGGCAACAATATAAAATTTAATAAGGATCGGGGACAGGCTTTGGCCAGCGTAGCTGCTTATTATGACCATATAACCAATTAACGTGAGGAAAATATACTTTCTAAGTTTCTGCTTTTTGTTTTGGTTTATGCCTGTTATAGCGCAGCAAAATAATATAAAACAAATAAGCGTGAATTTTCAAAACGCCAATGCCGAACAATTTGTTAGTGAGCTGGAATCAAAAACCGGTTTTAATTTTTTTTATGACCCTATTAAGTTTGATAGCCTGAGGGTAACACTTAACGTAACTGATAAACCACTCGAAACTGTGCTGGACATGGCTTTTGGCAATAACGATTTTCATTACGCTATAATACACCAGCAGGTGTTTTTAACAAAAGGCCGGATATTGCAACCTCACCTGGCAGCAGGTTTTTTTAATTCCGCCCCTACAGAAGCTAATGGAAAACAAACTGTAGCAATTGCAGATTATACAGATGAAAAAGAGAAGAAAGTAGCGGAAGCCACAATAGAAAATAAGACCTACGAAATTGGCATCAAGAGTAATAATATAAAAGCTGGAAAC
>DATCES010000379.1:0-2311 GCA_036509935.1 Mucilaginibacter sp. | reverse complement strand
GAGGGCGGCTCCTTTATTTGCCATCAATTCAGCTGCTGTTGTCTTAACCGCAGTGGCCAGGGCGCCTGTCAACGAAGCAGAAGTTCCTCCTCCCAAAGCTCCGAGCAGTGCAAGTGCAATAGCTCCTGTTTCTGATGGCTTATGTAAATAACGTTCGTCTGCATTTGCTCCGGTCATGCTGTAAAAACCTTCAAATTGTATATGACGGCTCATGGAAGGATTTTTTTCATTAATCCTTCTTCCTGCTGCATACTGACTTGCAAACACAACCGGGCTAATCCAGTTACCAAGGAAATCTGCATCAAGGCTTACAATGACTTTTGCATTTTCAAAGTGATAAGCTGGTATTGCTTTTTTGCCGTATGAAGCCAAATTGGCTTCTATCATCCCGCTGCAGGAAATGGCATCATATTGAACATGCCTGCTTCCCGGATATTTTGCCAACACCTGGTTAATGAGTTGCCTTCCTGTTATTGAAGTAAGAGAGCTTGTTAGTAAAACCAATGGTTTACCGCTATTTGCAGCCAGTCCGTCAGCCACCATCTTATCAATCGCTTCAAAAGTCGCTTCCTTTTTATTAGCCATCGGGTAGCGAAGGCGGGAAGTATTATAAAGATCCAGCACCGAAGACTGTACCTGCGCGGAGGTTCCACCTTCAGTTAGGGTCGAAAGATCATTTCCTTCTATTTTTATAGGACGTCCTTCCCTTTGTTTTACTACCACAGGAACAGCGTCGCCATCACTTATATAAGTAGAGGCATAATAATTAGGAATACCTGCAATAATATCGTCCGGCTTATGAAGAAAAGGAATGGCTTTACGCACAGGCATTTCACAACTTGCAGCAATAGCCGCAGCAGCGGTGCTGAAGCCCATATATTTTAAGAAATCCCTCCTTGGCGTTTTTGCATTAAAAATACTCTCATTAGCTAAATCTTCAAACGGAAGTTCTTCCTTGAATTCATTTTTTAATGCTTTTTTATTGGCTTCACTCTGGTTAAGTTCTCCAAAATTTTGCCAGTACTTTTTTTCACTCATATTTATCCAATCCGCATAGCGGATAATACCCCAGGTTTATTAACCCAGGAAATGAACAATATTGTTTCTTTAATTTTTTCCATTCCAGTTGACAACCAGATATATTAATAATGACATTTTCCACATTCAGTACCACCGATCTGTTGAACGGTAACACTGTCGTATTTTTTATCCTTTATATCCTGGTGAAATTTTTCATAAATGCTGTAAAACTTATTACCGTGGCCTTTACCGTCATCAAATTGAACATTGGTTGTCCTGTGACAGTTTACACACCAGCCCATACTTAAATCAGCAAACTGTTTCACCTGGCTCATTTTTTGAATTTCGCCATGGCATGTCTGACAGGCTACCTGGCCTACTTTTACATGCTGAGAGTGATTAAAGTATACAAAATCCGGCAGGTTATGAATTTTTACCCATTCTATAGGTTTGCCAGGCTTGTCATAAGTCTTTGTTGTAGGATTCCATCCGGCATAGCTGTATAACTTTTGGATTTCAGCGTTTGCATCAACAGTAGTTCCGTCATCACGAATGATAGGCGCTCCTGTGTATTCTTTGACGGCCATGTGACAGTTCATACAAACATTTACGGCAGGTATTGTTGCATGTTTGCTATCCTGTGCACCACCATGACAATAGAGGCAACTGATCTGGTTATCGCCCGGATGTACTTTATGTGAAAAATAAATAGGTTGATTAGGTTGATAGCCTTTCTGGCGGCCAAGCCCCATGGCACCTTCTACGAGAAAATAGCCCGCAAAAACAAAGAGAACGAGCGTAATTAGCAGGAGGTACATTTTATTCCTATAAAAAGGAACGTTCGGAGGAGTTTTTATTCCTTCCTTTTCATCTGTAAGTTTTTTCAGGTTACTATTTACCTGCAAAAGAACCAAACCGATAACTGCGAGTATTAAAGTAAGAATACCATAAAGAACGGTGTTATCAGATGAAGGCGCGGTATTTACATCACTCACAGCTCCTGGTGCGCCGGTTGGATTTGAGCCGGGTTTCTGATAAGTATTTGCATATTCCAGGATGGCATCTATCTCCGCATGAGTCAGATCAGGGAAAGCCGTCATTACCACACCGCCCATTTGCGATTTCAACTTCATCGCATACGGATCAGTATTTACCATTGAGGTGGTATTTGCAACCCATTTATATACCCAATCTTTTGACGGTTCCCTGTCACGGGCACCTTTCAAAGCCGGTCCTACATATTGTACATCCGGTTTGTGGCAGCTAGCGCAATTTGCTTTAAATAATGCTT
>DATCES010000378.1:0-3175 GCA_036509935.1 Mucilaginibacter sp. | reverse complement strand
TTATTAAGCGCAGGGGTTATGTAATCCCGGAAGATGTGAGGGCTATCTGCCATGATGTTTTAAGGCACCGCATAGGGCTGACCTATGAAGCAGAGGCCGAAAATATGACAACCGAAGATATTATTACAGGAATATTGAATGTTGTTGAAGTACCTTAAGCAGCCCCCACCTAAATCCTCCCCCGGTTGGGGAGGACTTTAAGAAGATGACTCAAGAATAATTTTAAGATAAGAAAAAGATAGTATTAAAACGAAATCAAAAAGTCTCCCCTACCGGGGGAGATTTAGAGGGGGCTGATGGATACCAAAGAACTGCTGAAAAAAGTAAGGAAGATAGAGATCAAAACCCGGGGGTTAAGCAACCACTTGTTTTCGGGCGAATACCACTCTGCCTTTAAAGGCAGGGGCATGGCATTTAGCGAAGTGCGCGAATACCAGGTGGGCGATGAGATCAGGACCATTGACTGGAATGTGACGGCCCGTTTTAACCACCCTTACGTTAAAGTTTTTGATGAGGAGCGGGAGCTTACCGTAATGCTTTTGATGGACGTGAGCGGTTCAGAAAATTTTGGCACCATCAACCAACAAAAACAGGATTTAGCCACTGAGATATGCGCGGTGCTTGCTTTTTCAGCCATACAGAACAATGATAAGGTGGGGGTGATTTTTTTCAGCGATAAAATTGAGAAGTTTATCCCGCCCAAAAAAGGCCGGACCCATATTTTAATGATTATAAGGGAATTGATAGACTTTAAGCCCGAAAATAAAGGCACAAATGTGGCCGAAGCGTTAAAGTATTTTACAGGCGCGATAAAGAAGAGGTGCACAGCCTTTGTAATTTCAGATTTTATGAGCCCTGCTTTTGAAACTGAACTTAAAATTGCCAATAAAAAGCATGATATTATTGCTTTAAGGTTGTTTGACAAACACGAGGAAGAATTTCCTGACCTGGGGCTTATCCCCGTAAGGGATGAAGAATCGGGTGAGGTATTATGGGTTAATACCGGCGATAAAAGTGTGCGTAACGCATTTAAGGCTGATGCTTTGAAACGAAATGCCCAATTAAAAGAGGTTTTCAGTAAGTCGGGAGTGGATGCTGCTGATATTGGTACGCATGAATCGTATGTAAAACCATTAATGACATTATTTAAGAAACGGGAAAGCAGGCGTTGATAAAATGAAGAAACAGTTTTTTACTTTTATACTGGTTCCACTGGTGCTTTTAAGCGGCTTTTGTTTAACGGCAAGGGCGCAAAACACACAGGTGGAAGCTAAAATAGACCAACCCACCATCAGGATAGGGGACCAGACTAAACTACATTTGTCTGTCCATCAACCGGCTAAGGAGCATGTTAACTTTCCGAAGTTAGCCGATACGGTAGTGGGTAAGGTACAGATTGTGGGTACAAATAAACCGGATACCACGGTTAATAAAAATGATCCTGAAAATATAATAGTAAATCAAAGCTATACCATTACCTGTTTTGATGCGGGAACATACACCATACCATCATTTGCATTTAGTACAAGCGGTGGCGTATTAAAAACCAACGATTTAACTTTACAGGTTGTAACAGTTAAAGTTGATACTGCAAAAGCCATTTATGATATTAAACAGCCTTTAACGGTATCCTATACATTTTTTGACTGGCTGCGGGATAACTGGTATTGGGTTGTATTGCCGCTTCTTGGTGTTTTGTTTATGATATGGTTAGTAAGATATTTAAAAAACCGGACTGCAAAGCAACCTGTTATTGAAGTGATAAAACCTGGGTTACCACCATCTGATATTGCCTTAAATAGACTGAAAGAACTCCGCGATAAAAAGCTATGGCAGCAGGATAAGGTGAAACAATACCATAGCGATTTAACTGATATTATCCGTGACTACCTGGAGAAACGGTACTTAATAAAAACCCATGAAAAAACAACCGGTGAAATTTTTGAAGGGTTAAAATACCTGGATATTACAGTGGAAAATAAAAACATGCTGCGGCAAATACTTGTGCTTGCCGACCTGGTAAAATTTGCAAAGGAAAAGCCGCTGCCTGCTGATAATGAACAAAGCATGGATAACGCCATCAATTTTGTGTTGAAAACGCAGTCGGCGGTACTACCGGTAAATACAGAAGGGGGCAGCGAACATGTTTAAAGGAATTGAATTTGCCCAGCCCGGATTTTTCTGGCTGTTTACCGTCATTCCTGTAATGGCAGCCTGGTATGTATGGAGGGGGCAAAAACTCCAGGGCAGTTTAAGTATATCGGCAATTAAGGGGTTTGCCCTGCCCGTAAAAAGCATGATACCCCGCCTTCGCCACCTGGGGATTGTTTTACGGTTATTGTCCCTTGCTTTTTTGATAATGGCCCTTGCAAGGCCGCAATCCGCATTAAGCTGGCAAAATACTACTACCGAAGGCATTGATATTATGATTGCCTCGGACATTTCGGGCAGTATGCTTGCCGAAGATTTTCAGCCAAACCGCCTGGAAGCCGGGAAAAATATTGCTATAGATTTTATAAAAAATCGACCCGATGACCGTATTGGCCTGGTGATTTTCAGCGGCGAAAGCTTTACCCAGTGCCCGTTGACCATTGATCATGATGTGTTGATAAACCTTTATAAGGATATAAAAAACGGGATGATAGATGATGGCACCGCTATTGGCATGGGTTTGGCAACTGCTGTAAACCGGCTTAAAGACAGCGAAGCAAAAAGCAAAGTAATTATATTGCTTACTGATGGTTCAAACAATATGGGCTCAATTTCACCCGTTACTGCTGCAGAAATTGCCAAACAATTTGGCATAAGGGTATATACGGTAGGCATAGGTACCCATGGCTTTGCACCCTACCCTGTGCAAACGCCAGATGGTATCCAATACCAGCGGATACCTGTGGATGTTGATGAAGGGACACTTACTAAAATTGCAGGTATTACCGGCGGCAAATATTTCAGGGCTACTGATAATGAAGCATTAAAACATATTTACGAACAGATTGATAAACTGGAAAAGGCAAAAATAGACGTAACGCAGTATCATAAAAAAACCGAAATGTTTTTGCCTTTCGCGCTTATTGCCTTATTTTTTTTATTGACGGAGTTTGTAATAAAAAACACATTGCTTAAAGGCGCTTTAACTTAACAGGATGATACGTTTTGCACAAATAGAATTTTT
>DATCES010000377.1:0-2706 GCA_036509935.1 Mucilaginibacter sp. | reverse complement strand
GACACGCTTTTAAGTGAGTTGTTGTCCTGCCTTTTTTAAAACTCAATCAACAACTCACCTAATCCAACCCAATCGGTTACTGGTTCACAAACTTCTTTGCGTTCACCTTGCGCTCATTTTCATTAAGGAATATTTTACGCATGCGGATGCTTCGCGGGGTAACTTCTATATATTCATCGGCCTGTATGTATTCCATTGATTCTTCGAGGGAGAATTTAATTGCCGGGGCAATACGCACGTTGGTATCGCTGCCTGATGCGCGCATATTGGTTAACTGCTTGCCTTTGGTAAGGTTAATTACCAAATCGTTATCGCGGATGTGTTCGCCTAAAACCTGCCCTTCATAAACATCAACTCCCGGATCAATATGGAAACGGCCACGGTCCTGTAATTTATCAATAGCAAAAGCCGTGGTTTTACCGGTATCCATAGACACCAATACACCATTTAAACGACCTGGGATATGCCCTTTCCAGGGTTCATAAGCCTTAAAACGGTGTGCCATGATGGCCTCCCCGCCTGTAGCGGTGAGTACGTTATTGCGTAAACCAATGATACCACGTGCCGGAATATCAAATTCCAGATGCTGCAGGTCGCCTTTGGGTTCCATTACCAGCAGGTCGCCTTTGCGTTGGGTTACCAGTTCAATTACTTTACCGGCAACTTCTCCGGGTACGTCAACAATTAAAGTTTCAATTGGCTCGCATTTAATGCCGTCAATTTCTTTTATGATCACCTGCGGCTGGCCTACCTGCAACTCATAACCTTCGCGCCGCATCGTTTCAATCAATACAGATAAGTGAAGGATACCACGGCCATATACCAAATAGGAATCAGGCGATTCGGTTTCAATAACCTTGAGCGCCAAATTCTTTTCCATTTCTTTAAACAGGCGGTCGCGCAGGTGGCGGGAGGTTACAAATTTACCTTCTTTACCAAAAAACGGTGAAGTATTGATGGTAAACAGCATGTTCATGGTAGGCTCGTCAATTTTTATAACGGCCAATTGCTCCGGCTTTTCAAAATCGGCAATGGTATCGCCAATATCAAAACCTTCAATCCCCACAACAGCGCAAATATCGCCGGAACTTACCGATGTTGTTTTTACTTTTCCAAGCCCTTCAAAAGTATATAGCTCCTTTATCCTTGATTTTTGGATAGTGCCATCGCGCTTAACAAGGGATACCGGCATGCTTTCCTTAATTGTACCACGGGCTACACGGCCAATAGCAATACGGCCCACAAATGAAGAATAATCTAAAGAGGTGATCTGCATTTGCAAAGTACCCTCAACTTCGGGCGCAGGCGGGATATTCTCAAGGATAGCATCCATCAGCGGGAAAATATTATCTGTTGGAACTTTCCAGTCGGTACTCATCCAGCCTTGTTTTGATGAACCATAAATTACCGGGAAATCCAATTGGTCTTCGGTTGCTTCAAGGTTATAAAACAATTCGAATATTTGTTCATGAACTTCTTCGGGGCGGCAGTTTTCTTTATCCACCTTGTTTACCACCACAATAGGTTTTAAGCCTAACGCCAAAGCCTTTTGTGTTACAAAGCGGGTTTGGGGCATAGCGCCCTCAAAAGCATCAACCAGCAACAACACCCCATCGGCCATTTTTAACACACGTTCTACCTCGCCGCCCAAGTCGGCGTGACCGGGGGTATCAATAATATTGATCTTAACGTCTTTATACATTACCGAAACGTTTTTTGAAACGATGGTAATACCGCGTTCGCGTTCCAGGTCGTTATTATCCAGTATCAGTTCACCGGTTTGCTCATTATCCCTGAAAATTGAACAACTGTGTAATATCTTATCTACCAAAGTGGTTTTACCGTGGTCAACGTGTGCGATTATCGCTATATTTCTTATTTTTTGCATTAAAAACGCCTCTAAATTTGGCGCAAAGGTACGCTTAATTAAGTGAATTTTTAAACGAATTACAAGTTATTAGCAGAAAATATGATGTATAACTGATAAGTACGCATCAATTTATTCCACTACTTCCTGAAATTTATATAATTAGTTAGGAATCCAATAAAAAAAGCGGATACCTTTCAGGCTACCCGCTTTTTCCAGATTTTGCTCCTGAGGCTGGGCTCGAACCAGCGACCCTCTGATTAACAGTCAGATGCTCTAACCAGCTGAGCTACTCAGGAGTATTTTTGATTAGAGTGGTGCAAAAGTATAATTTCTAAGGTAATTTCGCAATCTTTGCCACAAAATATTTTAAAATACTTCTGCATGAGTTTAGTTGTTATTGGTACTGTAGCGTTTGACGCGATTGAAACACCCTTTGGTAAAACGGATAAAATTGTTGGCGGGGCCGCTACCTACGCAAGCCTGGCGGCTTCATATTTTTATGACAAGGTTAAAATTGTAGCCGTTGTGGGCGATGATTTTCCGCAAAGCGAAATTGATGACCTTAACCGTCACCACATCCGCACAGAAGGCCTGCAAATAAAAAATGGCGAAAAATCATTCTTCTGGGCTGGCAAATACCATAACGACATGAACAGCAGGGATACCGTGGTAACTGAACTGAATGTACTTGCCGGTTTTGATCCGATTATACCAGCCTCATACCAGGATTGCGAATACCTGATGCTGGGCAACTTACAGCCGCAGGTACAGCAAACCGTTATAAACCGCCTGGCCACACGCCCCAAGCTGATTGTAATGGACACCATGAATTTTTG
>DATCES010000376.1:0-5878 GCA_036509935.1 Mucilaginibacter sp. | reverse complement strand
GATGCTTTACCCATATTATCCCAAACCCTTACCTGCCAGTAATATTTTTGGCCCGATACCAAAGGTGCACCTTTGTAAGGCACATATACCGATTGATCCGACATAACTTTCCCGGTGCTCCATACCCCGTGCCTGCCTTTTTTTAAATAGGAATAGGAAACTACTTTTATTTCATAAGCGGTTTGCATTACGTCCCGTTTATCGCCCGCATCAAGCTGCCAGCTAAAACGTGGAACTATAGCATCAATGCTTAGGGGGTTAACCTGGTTTTCGGTTAACAGGCGTTGAACTTTTACCTGCGCGAAACAGGCCAGGCCACAAAATATGGCAAGAATTAATAAAATTATCTTTCTCATCTTTAGTTAAAAAGGGAATATGAATTGGATAGGGCAAGATAAAGAAATGCTTTTGGTAATTACTAATTTTACGGGCGGCCGGTATGTAATTTTATTATGATAAACGTTAAAAAAAAGCATAAATACGCCACTTACCTATCATAAAAAGCCGGGCAGGCAGCCTGGCTGTTGCGATATGCCCGGTAACGGTTAAGGGTTTAAGGTGGATAACCGCTACATAGTTATCGGCGGTGGGGCCAATCAATACGTATGAGCCGTCATCACCCATCGGTATGCCTGCTGCGGCGATAAGCACCCTTTTTTGCAGATAAGCCGGATAAATTTATTATCCGGTCATGATATTGAGGTGTTAAATTAATAGCATTGTCCTGCGCAGTGCTATCGGCGACAGGCCCTGCTGCTGCGGGAAAATTTAACATTTTGAATTCGGACTGTGGTCTGTAGTCACCCTCCGGGGAATGCGGAATTGTTTTTATAGTACTGTATTCGTTATTTTTGTTTAAATTTATTTCGTTATGATTGAAATACCTGAAGAAGAATTGCTGCGAAAAGGCAAAATGACCAAATCGCCGTTTAAGATGACCCTGGAAGAGGAAAGGGAATGGCAAATTCAAAAACAGTTGGAGGCGAGGGCTTACCTGTTCTCCATAGGGCAACCGCTGGTTTATGAAAAGAAAGGGATAATGATAGCCGAGTATGCCGATGGCAGGATCATACCTGTTCATTAATGTCGGTCATTAATATTATTGCCGGGCCGCCCGGTATAGGCAAAAGCACTAAGGGTTTATTCCTATTCACTAATGCTAATGTCGGCCATTCATATTATTGCCGGGCCGCCGGGTATCAGTAGGCTACTGATAAATTGAGGCGCCCGCCCAATCCTTCCCTTACAATACGCATAAGCGTTGATAAGCGTATATCACTTGCATTATTTTCAATTCTCGAAATATACGATTTTGTAGTGCCACATTTGACAGCAAGTTGCTCCTGGGTCATATTTTGCTGTTCACGCAATTCCTGTATAAAAACCCCAAGTTTGAACGCCTCAAAACTCTGTTCGTAATTTTCCCGGGTTTCAGTACCCCTTTTTCCGTATTGCTCATCAAGGTGGTCAGCAAAGGAGGTTAAATTACTGTTTGTTTTATTTTTCATCGAAATATTGCTTTTTTATTTTCTTTGCCGCTACAATTTCACCCTTCGGGGTTTTTTGAGTTTTCTTCCGAAAGCCATTGATCAGGACCACGAGTTGCCCATCATCAAAAAAACAAAAAACCCGAAAAATATTTGTACCAACCTCTACCCTAAATCATAAATGCCTTCCTCAATGTGTTTAAAAAATTTGGCGGGCACACGTTCCATTGTCGCAATTATCCCTAACGTATAGTTAAACTTTAATTGCACAGATGACGGAAGGGCATTAAAAAAATCAAGATAATATCGCTTGTAATAAACTATGTTTCTTTTAAAAGTATGTGCCACTATACAAAGTTAGCTAATTAGATAACAACAACAAAAATTTTCTGAATATTATTTGCATGGTTTGTTACTTCCCGATGAGCGTTAGCACCCTTGCACTTATAACACGCCGGTGCTGTTGTGGCTTAAAGCAATGGTGCTGATTGGTTTACCGCGCCGAAGGTTATATTTATTCAAGCGCCCCCAATTATGCCGGGATCGACCAGGTTATTGAGGTGGATTGTTTGTTTTTTTAGTGTAGTGTAGTTGCAGGCTACAGGCATAGACGGCCGAAGGCACAGAGTTCGGATGACTGAGTCACACGCGCACTTGAAGGGGACGATGGGACGGTTGTGGTTTATCTTTTGACTTAGGTTTTGATTTTAAAATATCTTTTTCGATTTCTGCTAGATTTAAATTGGCCGCAGCTATGTAATTTTCTATCATTTCAATGCCTATATAGTTTCTATTGTGTAATAACGCCGCAGCAGCCGTCGTACCTGAACCCATAAATGGATCTAGTACTATATCGTGTTCTTTAGTAAATAATCTAATAAACCAAGAAGGCAACTCAACTGGAAATATGGCACTATGACTCTGAGTGGAAATATTTACTGCCGTTTCAACCACATTACTTAAATACAACCTGTGCTCCTCTTCAAAAACCAAAACGTTATGTGGATAGACTTTCTTTTTGTCTAGCCAATTTGAAACATTACGGCCCAAATGCGAATTGTTTTTTGAAATATGCCTGACAAAATCTTTCTCATTCATCGATTTGAACCGTTTATCTGCCCATTCGCCAATTGGCACCATTACCTCATCTTGGTTCATTTGGAATTTTTTGTTTTTGGTAAGATGAAAGCACCTTTCCCACGAATCTCTAAATCTGTTTGGCCATTTTCCAGGAAAGGAATTTTTTTTATACCAACAATACTCTTCTATCCAAAACCAACCTTGTTTTCTTAACTCCAATATTAACTCGAAGACATAAGTTCCTCTTTCGCCATTTTCAGGATGTTCTTTTATATTCAAAATAAATGAACCATCGTCTGTCAATATCCTTTTGAGTTCTGACGCTATGGGCAAAAACCATTCGACATACTTGTCTTGGTGTGTCCCGCCATAAGACGTTTTCCTTTTCTCAGCATATGGCGGGGACGTAACAATTAAATTGACACTTTTATCCGGAAATAAAGCGGTATTAAATAACAACTCTCTGCAATCTCCTTGGTAAATTTTATTTAAGTTATCGGGGCTCATCATCCTACTATATTAGTTGCGACCAGATTATTTCTTCGATGTTATAATATGTTAATTCTACCTCTGAAATTTCCTTTATCAAAACGGTATGTGCCTCCATTGCAAGAAATTTTTGTTTTGAAATAGTCTCATTTGGATGTTGAATCATTAATGGATTGGTCTCAGAAGGCTTGTTCTCTTTAAACGCTTTCATAAAATATATCCAATATTGTAATTTTTTTTTCTTTGCAATATTCATTTCATTGTTGCTCCAATAAAAACGAATTTCGTTACCTTGTGTTGCTTTTACTTCAATAAATCTATCTGGGATAAAATTATCTGTAGTTCCATCAAACGATTCTATATCGTATCCGGCAGAAGTGTTTATAGTACTAATCCTCTTTACCATTTCCGCCTGTGCAAATCTACCTAGTTTTTTTAATCTTTTTCTTTCAAACTCGACGACAGCAATTTCAGCCTGGGCACCAAGTTTGCGATTTTCCATAAGGATTTTTTCAAGCTGTTCTTCACTTATAGCTTTACTGTCCGCAGTCAGTTGATAAACTAATTCAGAATATTTTTTATTTACATGTATAAAATGATCTTCTTCATGTATAATTCCTAAATGCTTAAAAAAATGAATTGAAGAATTTTGTTTAACCGGCAATACAGTATCAATAACGGAAACCTCATATGTGGCAGTTTCAAAATTCGGTGAAAAAAATTCGAAAAGCTCTCTTGCATATGTATTTAGGGACCCTTTGAAGACAATCCTCTCAGCTACAATTTCCTTCTGTGCTTCCGTTATTTCAAAATACTTGTTTCTATTTGCATCTAAGAATTTTTGTCCCAAGACCGTAACGACAGCCTGATTTTTTTTTATTTGGATAAGGCCGCAATTCTTACAATGATTTAAAATAATATCATAATCTACTATGTGCCCGCCAAATGCAACTGATTTGCACTGAGTTATCAAAGAAGGTAAAGAACAGGGATTACCATCACTGCATAGATCAGTTAGCGAAATCAAAACCTTATTAAACAGGTTTAAAGTACTTACGTCAGGTAAATCCATTCTCGTATAGTAATTATCCTTTGATGAAAGCTTTAATATCTTTTACTGTCTCAGAAAAATCCAGTTTTTCCTCGCTATCAGTTAGTTCCATCTCGTGGGCTTCCACATCTAATATTCCAATCGGTATTTCATCCTCCAATACGTGAATCATTGTTTGGAACTTTTCTTCTATCCTCCTATTTATTGTCTCATCAATAGTGTTTTTTGCAATTAGAATATGATAATTGACGATTTCATCCTTCTCAAGACCAATTCTATGGATTCGATCCAATGATTGAATATATTGTCCGCAGTTGAAAGTGCGGTCTAAGTATATAGCATCATGGCAAATTTTATGAAGCGAAATTGATTCAGCACAAGCAGCAGGATTTGCAATTAGTAGTGACGGCTTATTTGTTGATTTAAATTCTCTAATCTGTTTTTCTCTATTAAATGCCTCGTCTTCTTTGTCATCTCGTGGAATAGCACCATGAATTGTATAATAATTTATGCCTTGCAAATTGCTCTCAAGCATTTTAATATTATGAATAAATGAAGTCCAAAGTATTACTTTTTTTCCCTTGCTCAATAACTCTTTCACTAGTTTAGTGGCAGCCTCAAACTTCGAAGGCATTTCGTATTGCGAATATTTTTCGACCAGCTTAATGATTGATAAGCCATCACTACTTAACGGCGGAATTGCAAATTCCTCTGAGTATTGGCTTAACAAATTGGGATTTGAAGCAGCTTGTAATAACCGTATCATTTTAGCCTTTCTCCATTGCCTTAATTGTTTCTTGTCCTCCGGTTGAATTTTTAAATCAGAAAGCAATTTAATAGATAGTGCCTGATAAATTTGGGATTGAATCGGATTAAGCGCGTATTCAGTTCTATAAAACCGTGGTTCGGGTAAACCTAAGTCTGATTTTTTTACCCTATAAAAAAAAGGTCTTATTTCTTTTTTTATCGCTTCTCGCTGATTGGGGTTTTCAGATCTGTTTTTATAAGTTGTTTTTTCGCCAAGAAGTTGTTTGCCAGGCCATAGAAACGTCATTTGAGACCACAAATCGGAAAAACCGTTTGGCATAGGTGTTCCCGACAAAATTATTCTTCTTTTAGCATAAGGAGAAATTGTAATTAATGCATTGGCCCAAACCCCTCCATCAAATCTTTTTATGTAATGTGATTCATCGATAACCATCATTATGTTATGCTTTTGGCATAATCTAATAATGTCAGAAATATCGTTTGCGGCAGTTTGATAATGACAAAGAAATAAGTCATAATCGGAACTTTGTAAATAATATGATTGGCGTTTTAACCCAACCAGTCTTGCAGAATTTAACCTTTGACCAAAACACAGTTGTGCTTCTTCTTCCCATGGAGAAAAACTGCTGAATGGTCCAACAACAAAAAGTTTGTCCACTAATCCCTCTTGCCTTAGTCTGTCAAAATATGCATAAACCACACTGGTTTTACCGCTGCCGGGTACAGAAAAGTTAGCTCCATGTTTTACATTAAGTAGATGCTCAAATCCTTTTATTTGATAAGGCTTTAGTTCTCGTCGAAAGGCAAGTGAGTTATTAGCTGAAATAGAATATTCGTTGAGGTGTTTTTTTATCTCATCGAACTCTGTTTCTTGATTATCAATATTGAAAATTATAGCAGCAACTTCTATATCAGTAGTGAATACAATTTGTTCTTCTTTAAAATAAAGCGTGATTTCTTTAATGGCATCTTGAAATTGTCTTTTATCTGAAAAAAAGTAGAA
>DATCES010000375.1:0-2452 GCA_036509935.1 Mucilaginibacter sp. | reverse complement strand
AAAGGCCGTATCATGATTTATGATACGGCCTCTACCTGTTTGTAGATTCGATTACCCACCAGGCAATTGCCCCGTCAGGGGCTACCCTTCGCGAATGGGTAACCCCTGACGGGGTAATATTTTATTGTGATTCCTTTTTCTACAAACAGGTAGCCCCTCACGGGGCATGAATAGCTGGTGAATTTCCCATCAGCACAGGGGGCCTTATGCTTTAATTATCTAAAAGTGATTCCCGGCTAAACCCAATCAAAACGTCATAGATCACCATCAATTCACTTAAGCCACATTCACCGGCAATTCCAATTATAATATTTGCTATCCCCGGTGCTGCCGCGAGTTTGCAACTCGTGGTTGTGCATTGCTGCGGTTTTCAACCGCCCCCGAAACGCAGGCGGGGCCAAACTTACCTGTTTCATATCCGCTGCCATCCCTAACATAAAATACGGTGCTTTGAAAACTGCAGACAATGTGTACCATGAGTTACGCTACGTTAAACTCGCGGGAGCGGCGGTTTTCAAGCAAATGGTCATTAACCTTTAAATACAACTGAATTATGCCATTCAATATATTGCTTGTTTGGTCTGTCAATTTCCTTTAACGGTACGGTAACCAAATTCTTTCCGTGGTATTGATAGTATTCTTTACCATTTAAAAACTCTTGTTTAATTCTGTTACTTACCTCAACTTTCAAATCGGTTGTTATGGTCAGGTAACCGGAATCAAATAGTTTATGTATATCCGAACGTAACAAAATGCCATTTGAAATGGAATGCGGTCCTGATTGGGAGTAAGATTGTATATGTGCACTCTCTAAAACCGGTAAAGTCTTTTCGCCTGTTATTGAACATTTCCGACTATAGGCGTCGGTAATTAAGACCCGGAATGCCCCCTGACCAATCCTTACCCTGGACAAGATCGAAGTGCGATAGCCAACGAAAGGTTCACGCAACATAAATTGATTCTCACTTTGTTGTTCCTGCCCAAATAAATACTTTTCCAACAATTGTTCTACCTGCTCCCAAAGCTTGCCGCCAATTTCCTCATCAGTTGAATAGGCTTTACCCTGAACGATGCTTTTCGACCAATTTTCGGGCGTTTTGATCCAATCTTGTTTTTCAAAAAAAATTGGATTAGTTAATACAATACATCCAATTTGCGGGTTAAAGTCTGTTTTATTGACCCTGTAATTCAATATCTTCTTTTTAAATTCATCATAAGATTCGCAACCATTCCTGTTTCCAAAGGTTTCCCATGCTACAGAAATCGGAAGAAATGTATGACTTGAAAAAAATCCAACGCCACCTATTACGTCCATTTGATATTTTAATTTGAAAAGAAAAGGCGCACCCGGCTGTAATAATTTAAAATTCACATTTCCACCAGGCTGCCAAAAGTTTACATCTTCAGGATTTATATTCCTTAAATAGTTAAACCAACTATTGTCCGTAACCCCGAGGTAAAACTTCATAGGGTGAAGTTAACGATTATTAGTTTCAGGCGCAAAGTATAAGAAATACCAACAAAGGCGAAAAAAGATATTCTTTGACAGCAAAAATTATTCATAATTTAAGGGCTACCTAATCAGTAGCTTTTTTTATGACAGACGAATCAATAATCTATGACACAATAAGGTTCATTAATGGGGTCATAGAGCCGCCCATAATTTTTGCGAACGTAAAAGAAACTATTTGGTGGAATTTCGATAATCGGAAAAAAGAACACCTACGACGATTGTTGCTTAATAGTGGTTTTGTAAATCAAAATATGCGTAATAAATGGGAATTTAGATTAACCGCAGCGGGAGATATTACTCTTGGAAATGGCAATAAACTTCTTGAAATAGATTTTCTAAAATACATTCAAAGACAGCCTGATATTGAATTATTTATGATTGAGCATTTTATTAAACCCAATCCAAAGTTAAAATCAACCAACCATAAAACAGATACAGGGGTGAATTTCTTGATCGAGTTAAAGAAATGTGGGTTTGTAAATTACGACAAAAATGATTTATTGCACATTAGTAATGATTGGTATGAAGACCCTCCGTACAACACTAAAAAACGGTGGTTTGATACAGTAGACATCAATAGGCCATTTCATGTGCATTTGGAAGACTTAGGCAAAAACTATCTTTTATTGGAAGATAACCACATAAAAACAAAGCGGGTAATTAAAGAAGAAACTATGCATCCAACCAGTACCAACCATGCCGGTACCGGGTTACTCAATAAGTTAAAAAAAGCAACTATATGGATTGCTAAAAATATTATCCTTGTCATTATTTTAGCTGTATTATCAGGCGTTATAGTCTTAATTATATCATATTTTATTCTTCCGTGGTTTAAGCATAACTACCCGACATATGATGTTAAATAGGGTCTGCTGAATAACCTAAACGATTTTGAAATACAGCGAGTTATGGCGAAATTCGTGGGATCAAGTGCAAGGA
>DATCES010000374.1:0-5106 GCA_036509935.1 Mucilaginibacter sp. | reverse complement strand
CAAGTTCTTTCTTTTCCCGCACTAAGTCTGCGGTTTCAATATCAGATTGGGAACTTACAGAAACATATTCACCTGCTGCCATTGATAATGCGCCCGCTACTAATCCGGCTAAGGCAGCCAGGATGACCGGGCTTCTTGTATCGCTGGCCGCAGCTACGCCAATAGCTATACTTGTTGTTGACAGTATGCCATCATTTGCGCCCAAAACAGCCGCCCGCAGCCATCCGCTTCTGTTTGAATAATGTTTCTCAAGCCCCATTTTTAAGTTTTAGCTGTTTCACCGGTTCGTTGGCACCCGGAATAGTACAAAGGCCAATGAAAATTGTTTTAATATCCCCGCCGTCAGATGCTGTGACTTTGGACGGTGATGCGCTGTCCCTGCGGGGCGTTTACTTCAAATATCCTGCCTTAACCGATTCATTCCCCTGTAGGTCAACCGACCTGACAGCTATTTTTCCACTGACAGGAATGCCGGCCGGGACATGCCAGTAAGTAAGCGGTGTAAAACCTATTCGTTTTTTATTAAGGTAGATATTATATCCCAAAAGCCTGGTTTTGCCCCCCGGCGAATGCCATCTTAAAACAGGGGCCGGCAACTTTTTATAACTGATGCCAAAAGGCGCCGGCGGCATTACTATATTTGGGCGCAGCAGGTTTGTACAATTCATCAGCGCCCTGAATACATGATAGGTCCCCTTCCATATCTGCCCTTTCAGTGCTTTTTTATAATTGGGTTGTTTGTCCAGTCCGCCCTGGTACCAGTCGCCGTGCTCGTGGTCAATTAACCAGGTTTGAATATACTGCCACTGCTGCTCAAACTTTTTTTCGTATTGATTTGGGTCATCAGGATATTTGTCGGCCATCAATAAAAGTGCGTTCAACCCCTCGGCCTGTGCCCACCAGTTTTTGGTACCGGCAATAATGGTAATGCCGGGCTTATCTTTAAAATAATACCCTTCATCATAAAAACCGCCAGCTTTGGCATCCCAGCCATTTTGCAAAGCATCGTCCACCATTTTTTTAGCAATGCGGTTCGTCAGGGTATCGTGCCTGATACCTAAAACGTGCGAGGCCTCCAGCATTAACCAGGCAGTTTCAATATTATGCCCGAAAGAAACATGATCAAGTTCCCGGTGCTTCATTATCACCGCGTATGTCGAGTCGTGGTACGAAACCGGCGTCCAGTCGGGCAGAAAAAAAAGCGTCAGGTCGCCCCGTTTATCCGTTATCACATCCCTCACCAATAGCAGCATTTCATGCAGGCGCTGTTTTAACAGGCTGTCGGGCCAAACGCTGTACAATTCTGTAAACGATTCCAGCAGGTGTATGGAAGTATTCTGGTCTTTGTAGCCAAGCTCAGCAGTGGTAGGTGTGGCGGCGGCCCTTTTGATGGGTGTGCCATCCAGTTGCATGTGCTGGTAATACCCTTTAAAAACAGGGTCGTGGCTATGGTCTTCCAGCCAATGAAATTCTTTTATAGCCAGGTTTAATGCGCTGGTATCCCCCGTGCTTTGGTAATATGCCGCCAGTGCATACAACGCAAATGAATTTCCGTAAGCCTCTTTTGGCGCAAAGCCGCCCGGTTTCCGGTTCCCCTGCCTGTCGGTATAAGTATAAAAGCCGCCGTACTGCTTATCCCACATTTTATCCCGCAAAAACCTGTAGCCGGCTTCTTCGCCTGTTTTATACCATGTATCCGATGGAAAAAGCTCTGCCGCTTTGGCATTGCTCCAAACGTGCCGCGCCTGGGTCACAATCATTTTATCCTGGTTGCCCCTGGGCTTAAAATCATAAGTAAAAGTACTCAGGAACCCGCCATATACGGTATCTATTGCTGCCGGGTACCATGGTTTAAGCAATTCGTCAACCATTGACTTTTTCATCTCCCGGTATATTTTTAAACGTTCGCTTTTGTAGTTGTTTTTTGTTTGAGGGAATGCCGGTTCAACAAAAAACAGGGCGGTAACAAACAAAAGGGTTAAAATTTTCATCAGGGTTTATAATAATTGGATTAGGTAACAAATTTATGATAAACACTGTCATAAATACATTTATCACATATAAGTTACTAAATCAGCCCAGGGTTTGCTTCCAAATCCAAATAAATAACGTTATAATTGTGTAATTATAACACTAACCATGTCGGATTATAAACCAAAACCATTTTTATGTTTGTTTTTGTTGTTGTCAGTTTCAATCTCTGCTGTAAATGCACAGGCGAAGAAAGCGGCAGGGGCAATGAAACTGAACAACCTCGATTACCTGGAATACCAGGGCGTTAATGTAATGCTGGCCCAGGATTTTTACCCCGAGGGGCACCAGGGAGGTGTCGGCATTATTCAAAACGGTATGCGCGTGGCTACCAACGGCGATATCCGGCTGGAGCCTACACCCGGGCAATGGCAGCCCATTCCAAAGGTTGGCAACCGGATGATCGATCATCAAAAACAGCAGATAAGCGTACACATGGGTTATCCTGATCCGGCTATTGACCGCAAAGGGTTTAACCCTGTAATTTATCCCGACCTTAAATTCGGCTATACTACACGGGTTGAACCCGCCGGCAAAGGGTTCAGGATAATTGTGGACCTTGACGCGCCGCTGCCTGATAGCTGGATAGGCAAAGTGGGTTTTAATATGGAACTGTATCCCGGCATCCTGTTTGGGAAAAGTTATTATGCTGATGATCAGTTTGGCATATTTCCGCGGCAGCCCAACGACCAGATGTATGCCGATGATGATGGCGAATTGCAGGTTACCCCGATGGCTGCCGGTAAAAAGCTCACCATTGCGCCGGAATCCGAAAGCCAGCGCATGACCATTGAAAACGAAGGCCCCGGCAAGCTGCAATTGCTGGATGGCCGCGGTAAATATAATAACGGGTGGTTCGTGGTGCGCTCGCTGATTGCCAAAGGGGCCACAAAAAATGCCATCGTATGGCTGGTGACCCCACACGCTATTGAAGGCTGGCGTTCGGAGCCGGTGGTGCAGGTTTCGCAAATCGGGTACCATCCCAACCAGGCAAAAATCGCCGTGATCGAACTCGACAAAAACGACCACCGGAAACTACAGCCCGAACTGCTGAGGATTGATGAAAAAGGCGGTTTAACCCCCGTTTTAAAAAACGATGCCGAAGATTGGGGCAATTTTTTGCGCTATCATTATCTCCGTTTCGATTTTTCAAAAATAAAAAAGCCAGGGATGTATAGAGTCAGGTATGGAGCCGTAGTGACCAATCCCTTCCAGATCAGCAGCTCGGTTTATGACCGCAATGTGTGGCAGCCCACCCTCGAATATTTTTTGCCGGTGCAGATGTGCCACATGCGGGTGAATGATAAATACAGGGTTTGGCATGGCCTGTGCCACATGGACGATGCCCGCATGGCCCCAACGGATTCGAACCATTTCGATGGGTACATACAGGGGCATTCAACCTTTAATAAATATAAACCGGGCCAAACAGTGCCCTATTTAAACCGTGGCGGCTGGCATGACGCCGGTGATTTCGACCTGAGGGTGGAGTCGCAGGCAGAAACCGTGCTTGGCTTAACCCTGGCTTACGAGCTGTTTGACGTAAAATACGACAATACCTCCATCGACCAGCAAAACCACGTGGTTGAAATACAACAACCGGATGGCAAACCTGATATTTTACAACAGGTTGAGCACGGCCTTTTAAGTATAGTGGGCGGCTACCAGGCTATGAACCGTTTCTATAGGGGCATTATCGAACCAACAAAACGCCAGTACACTACCCTGGGCGACCCCACAAATATTACTGATAACAAATTTTACAAAGCCCCTGCCAACGGCAGCCCGGTCCCTGCAATCGGACAGCCCGGCGCGCCGGATGACCGCTGGGTATTTACCGAAGCCAACCCCAGCCGCGAATTAGAGGTAGCAGCATCGCTGGCCGCCGCAGCAAGGGTGATGAAGGGTTTTAACGATACGCTGGCGGTGCAATGCCTGGCCATTGCCAAAGAAGTTTGGGACCGCAACGAAAAAGCACCGCCCATGCAAAAATTTAATTTAGCCGTAGAACTGCTGCAAACAACAAAGGAAGGGCAATATGCTGATTTCCTGCTTAGCCATACGCAGGAGATTGCCGCCAACATGGGCCGTACCGGCTGGCTGGCCGCCCGTTCGGTAAACCTGGTTAATAACCCTCAATATACGGTCGCCATTACTGCAGCGGCTTCAAAGCTTTTCGAACAGATAAAAAAAGATGGCAGTAAAACACCTTATGGGGTCCCTTATAAACCCAATATCTGGGGCGCCGGATGGGATATACAGAATTTTGGCTACAAAGAATACTTTTTGCACGAAGCTTTCCCGAAGATATTCCCTAAAGATTATATGTTAAGCGCTATCAATTTTATACTGGGCTGCCACCCCGGTTCCAATACGTCTTCATTTGTGTCGGGCGTGGGCGCCGAATCGATGATCCCTGGTTACGGGTTTAACCGGGCCGATTGGTCGTACATACCAGGCGGCATAAGTTCGGGCACGGCGCTGATACGCCCCGATTTCCCTGAGCTGTTAAAATGGCCCTATTTATGGCAACAAGGCGAATACGTTTTAGGCGGCGGCACCAGTGATTATTTATTCCTGATACTTGCTGCCGATCACATTTTAAAAACTGAAAATTAAAGCGGTTGATTAATCCGCTGCCCGCAGGCGACTATAAACTACGTTAAAAAAACAAACAATCCACATCAAGTAGCAGCCCGCTCCACGGACGAGACAACAATGGAACAGTGGAACAAAAAAATGATTTAACCACTTGGTTATCAATTAAAAACACTTTACGGTTTGAGTGTTTTAGGGGCAGATTCCGGTGCATTTGAACGCAAAACTTTGAAAATTAAGCCATAAACACAGCAATTTATACGTTTTTCGATTGAATTTTGATGGGTTTTAAGCAACATTTAAGGGCACCTCTAAAAACTCCCCTTTTCCTATCCTTTTTCCGAAGGACTTCTATGAAGGAGAGAAATTAAAGGTGGGGCAAAGCAAACAAACGAGTTTTTAGAGATGCCCTTAACCTTTAACTTACCAGGGCATACTTTCGCTACCACTGTTACCTTATCCAATAATGTACCGATT
>DATCES010000373.1:0-6083 GCA_036509935.1 Mucilaginibacter sp. | reverse complement strand
TTTCCCCTTTCCAGATTGTGTTGAACTTGCCGCTGATGCCGGGATTTTGGCGGTGCTGCAACCCGGTGGGTCAATAAACGACCGGCTTTCCGTTGAAATGTGCGACCAGAAAAATATTGCGATGGTAATAACCGGTGTACGTCATTTTAAACATTAATATATAAACTAATTAACACGAATTTATACGGATGAGCACGAATTTGAATAAGGATTAAAAAAGAAAAATTTACACGGATTTACACTGTCAGAAACTAATTGCACTAATTGGGATTGCTAAAAATCCGTGTCAATAGATTTGTGAAAATTCGTGCAGCATCAAGTCGTGGAATTAGTGTTGATTAATTCGTTTTAATTAGCTTACATTCGTGAAATTCGTGTTCTTATAATTATTTTTGCAGCTAATTTTCAAATAACACCAAATGGGTCTATTTAATTTTTTTACACAAGAAATTGCCATCGATTTAGGTACAGCCAATACCCTTATTATACATAATGATAAAGTTGTTGTTGATGAACCGTCAATAGTTGCTTTCGATAGGACAACCAATAAGGTTATTGCTATTGGCCGCCAGGCAATGCAAATGGAAGGTAAAACTCATGACAATATACGCACAGTACGCCCTTTAAAAGACGGCGTAATTGCCGATTTTAATGCAGCCGAGCACATGATACGCGGCATGATAAAAATGATAAACCACGGCAAAGGCTGGTTTTTCCCATCTTTACGGATGGTGATCTGCATACCATCGGGGATTACAGAGGTTGAAAAACGCGCCGTTCGTGACTCGGCCGAAATTGCCGGCGCTAAAGAGGTTTACCTTATTCACGAACCTATGGCTGCTGCCGTTGGTATTGGTATTGATGTGGAAGAGCCTATGGGGAACATGATTATTGATATTGGCGGCGGTACTACCGAAATTGCGGTTATAGCCTTGTCGGGTATTGTTTGCGATCAGTCTATCCGGGTAGCAGGTGATAACTTCGACTCGGACATTGTTCAATATATCCGCCGTCAGCATAACATCATGATTGGCGACCGTACTGCCGAAAAAGTTAAAATTGAAGTTGGCGCCGCCCTGCCTGAACTGGCAGATCCACCGCCCGATTTTGCTGTACAGGGCCGCGACCTGATGACAGGCGTCCCTAAGCAGATCATGCTTTCCTATACAGAGATAGCGCATTGTTTAGATAAGTCCATTTCAAAAATTGAAGAAGCTATCTTGAAAGCTTTAGAAATAACCCCGCCAGAGCTATCGGCGGATATTTATCAAACAGGTATCTATTTAACCGGTGGCGGGGCTTTGCTTCGCGGCCTTGATAAGCGCATAGCCGCCAAAACAAAACTGCCTGTTCACGTGGCCGAAGACCCTTTGCGCGCTGTAGTCCGCGGAACGGGGACGGCGCTTAAAAATATTGGGAATTTTAAATTTTTAATGCAATAATTGAGTGAGTGGTGAGTAAGTGAGTGGTGAATGGTTAGTGATAAACTGTATGCAGGCTTAGGGTGTTTACACACCACTCGCCATTCACCACTCATTTACTCACTACTCACAATTCACTAACTCACCACCATGCGTAACCTCTGGATATTTATCAGTAAGTATAACGCATTTTTTTTATTCCTTATTTTTGAGGCCGCTTCGGTAACCATTTATATAAAGTATAATTCTTTTCAAAAAGCCGCCTTTATTAATTCATCCAATGAGGTTACCGGCAACCTTTATGCGAAAGTTAGCGAACTTTACGGGTACCTGTCGTTAAAGGAGGTTAATGACAATTTGGCGCACGAAAACGCGCAATTGCGCAACCGGCTTAAAGCATCGTTTTATGTTGATACAATTTCAAAGCATAAAGTAAACGATACGGTTTACCAACAGCAATATGAATATATTGAGGCCAAAGTGATCAATAACTCGGTTAACCGGAGCAATAATTACCTCACCCTTAACAGGGGCGCTAACCAGGGTGTTGAAAAAGGCCTGGGTGTTATTTGCAATAAGGGGATTGTTGGGAAAGTAGTTTATGTCTCCGATCATTTTGCAGTTGTGCAATCATTACTGCATAAAGATTCGCAGTTTAGCGCAATGTTGGCCAATAACAAAGAGATTGGATATATTGAATGGGGTGATGATATGGACCCGCATAAAGGTTTGCTTAAAGACGTATCAAACAATGCATTGCCAAAATTGGGCGAGGAAGTGGTAACTTCCGGGTATTCCCTTTTCCCCGAAGGGGTGCCGATAGGCAAAATTAGTAACCTGCACACTAAAGAAGGTGGTGTTTCTTTAAATATGGAAGTAGCGCTTGCTGTTGATTTCAGCAAACTGCATTACGTTTACGTGGTTGATAATAAATTTGCCAAAGAACAGGAGGGGGTGGAGGCCCGGCAAAAGTAGGATGAGTAAAAGTATTGTAATTAACCTCCTGAGGTTTATAGTATTGGTTTTTATACAGGTTTTTTTGCTTAAAAATATTTCACTGTATAACCTATCTACGCCATATCTGTATATTTTATTTATTTTATTGCTGCCATTCGAAACGCCAAACGTGTTGTTATTTGCACTGGCTTTTATAATAGGGTTAACTATTGACGCATTTTATGATACACCGGGATTAAATGCCGCCGCATGTGTATTATTGGCATTTGTTCGCATTATATTTATCAACCTTACTGTTCAGAAAGATGGCTTTGATAACGAACCCGAACCAACGTTAAGTATTATGGGTTTCAGGTGGTTTTTTACTTATGCTTTAGTGCTCACCTTGTTTCATCATTTTTTTCTCTTTAATATCGAAGTTTTCAGCTTTTCCGGATTTCAATATACACTAAGCCGCTTTTTATTGAGTTCAGTATTTACGGTTTTTTTAATATTAATGTCCGGATTGTTATTTTTTAGAAGGAAAGAGCGTAAATGAATAGTTTTTTCGAACGCCGCTACGTTATAGCCGGAATTTTTATAGCTGTATTTGTTATACTGTTGGCCAGGTTATTTTATATCCAGATAATTGATGACCGTTATGCACTGTATGCCAGCAATAATGTACGGCGCCAATATATACAATTCCCCGAACGCGGCTCAATATTAGATCGAAAAGGAAATATCCTTGTTCAAAACGTGCCATTTTATGATATTATGGTGGTTCCTAACCAGGTTAAACCTTTTGATACTGCTGAGTTTTGCCATTTATTAGGCATTGATAAACCCGAATTTGATAAGAGGTGGGTCAAAGCCATAAAATATTCGCCAAACCTGTCTTCAGTTTTTGAAAAACAAATCCCAGCGCAAACCTTTGCGTCATTAAGGGAGCGCCTATCAGAGTTTCCCGGTTTTTTTTCAACAACAAGATATCTGCGAACTTACCCCGATTCTGTTGCCGCGCAGTTTTTGGGTTTTATTGGTGAAGTAACGGAACCGGATATTAAACGCTATGGGGGATATTACCGTCAGGGGGATTATATCGGTATTACCGGTGTCGAAAAATCATACGAAACGGCGCTAAGGGGGCAGCGGGGCGTCCTGAATTTAATGGTCGATTCCCGCAATAAGCCCAAAGGGCATTATGCTAATGGTATGTATGACACAGTGGCTGTGGCCGGGCAGCGTTTAACTTCATCATTAGATATAACTATACAAAAGCTTGGCGAAAAACTGATGCAAAACAAGGTAGGCAGTATTGTTGCTATCGAACCTTCAACAGGTGAAATACTTTGTTATGTGAGCAGCCCAACATACGACCCCAACCTTATGGTTGGGCGTCAGCGCGGCAATAATGCCGCAGCATTATATGCAAACCCCTACAACCCGTTTTTCATAAGGCCGATACAGGCCAGGTACCCGCCGGGCTCATCCTTTAAGCCGCTGAGTGCGTTAATTGCAATGCAAGAAGGCATTATAACACCGCAAACCACTTATTATTGCCCGGGATATTATTATGCAGGCAACCACAAAGTACCCTGTTATCATAACGAAGTACATGGTACAGTTAACCTGAGCAGCGCTGTGGCATTATCATGCAATGGCTATTTTTCAATGGTCTTTCAAAAGCTAATGGATTTAAACGGAGTCAAAAAAATTGAGCCTACTTTTGCTGCCTGGCGCAGCGATGTGGCTAAATTTGGCTTAGGGTCAAAGCTTGGCCTCGATATGCCTGGTGAAAACCGGGGCAACCTGCCAACCCCGCTGCATTACGATAATATTTATAAACCTGGCGGATGGCGTTCAAGTACCATCATTTCCCTCGCGATAGGGCAGGGCGAACTAGAGGCAACGCCATTGCAACTGGCCAATATCGAGTGTATCATTGCTAACCATGGTTATTACTATAAACCGCATTTAATTAAAGCCATAGGAGCAAAAAACATCATTACAACAGAGTACACAGCAAGGAATTATGTTGGGATCGATTCACAGTATTTTGAACCTGTTATTAACGGGATGCAAGCCGTTGTTGAACGTGGTACTGCTGTTCAATCCAAAATACCGGGTATTATAATGTGCGGGAAAACCGGTACGGCGCAAAATTCACACGGAGCGGATAATTCTATATTTGTTGCGTATGCCCCGCGCGATAACCCCAAAATAGCTATCGCCGTAATTGTAGAAAATTCAGGGCAAGGGGCAAGTTGGGCTGCGCCAATTGCAAGCTTTATAGTTGAAAAATATTTAAGGGGGAAAGTTTCACCACGTGAATCGGGCATAACGCCTGAATATTTTATGAATGCCAATAAGCTCCCATCAATCTCTCCATCACAGAAAAAGGTGCCTGTGGCTGCCCCAAAAAATTTGGAAAAGGACCCGGCCGGTAAATTAAATGGGCTAAAAAGCACCTCCCATAAAAACAACCAGGATACGTTAACCAGGCTCTTAGCTGCTCAGTTTATAAAGAAAGAAGATGAATAACCAGCGTAGTTTCTTTTTTAACGTTGACTGGGCAATCGTGTTTCTTTACCTTGCGCTGTGTACTATTGGTTTGTTTAATATTCACTCCGCTGTTTACGATGAGAGGCATCAGGGTATTATTGACCTCTCGACCAACTACGGCAAGCAATTTCTGTTTATAATAATTTCGATAATTATCGGTATAGTGATCCTGTTGCTCGAAAGCCGTTTTATTACCGCTCTGTCCCCTGCTTTTTATGTGATTACAATATTGTTGCTGATACTGGTATTAATTGTAGGGCGTAACGTTGGGGGCAACCGGGCGTGGATATCATTAGGCGGCGGGTTTAGGTTGCAGCCGGCAGAATTTGCGAAATTTACCACATGTTTGCTTTTGGCGCGGTATTTAAGCGGGACAAACATCAGGGTAACTGAATTGCGCTCATTTTTTACCGCTGCTGCTATAATAGGTATCCCAATGCTGCTGATATTGCTACAGCCGGATATGGGTTCCACACTTGTTTTTTACTCCCTGATATTTGTTTTGTACCGCGAAGGGCTATCGCCTTATGTTTTGGTTATCAGCGCTTTATTCATAGTGCTTTTTTTAACGTCAATTTTGTTTAGCCCATTATATGTAATTGCGGTAATCAGCGTACTTGCTTTGCTCGTCGCATTGCTGTTTCGTAAAAATAAGCGCCTGGTGCTTACGGTGCTTACGGGCCTGGCTATTTGTATCGCATTTGTTTTTAGCGTTAAGTTTATTTATAACAATGTTTTACAGCCGCATCAAAAGGTGCGCATATCTATTGTGCTGGGCATAACTTCCGATTTAAAAGGGAAAGGATATAACGTAAACCAATCAAAAATTGCAATAGGCTCAGGTAAGGTTTGGGGGAAAGGATATTTGCATGGCACCCAAACCAAATATTCATTTGTACCTGCACAAAGTACCGATTTTATTTTTTGTACAGTAGGCGAGGAGTGGGGTTTTGCCGGTTCGGTAGTGGTTTTAGGTTTGTTTTTATTTTTGATATTAAGAATAATTTTTATTGCTGAAAGGCAACGGTCCCCATTTTCACGGATTTATGGCTATGGGGTAGCTTCGATCCTGTTTTTCCATGTATTTATAAATATTGCTACAACAATTGGTTTAGCGCCAGTTATTGGGATCCCGCTGCCTTTTATTAGTTACGGTGGTTC
>DATCES010000372.1:0-2157 GCA_036509935.1 Mucilaginibacter sp. | reverse complement strand
CACTTTCGGCCTGCCTGTTAATATATCCTGCAAAAAAGCTATAGCAAACATTGCGGCAAGCGAGCATACCCATCCAAATAAAACCTGCTTGCCGAGCAGCGCTATCCGTTCTTCAATTTTGCGGAGCGAACGGCCGGCTACCACCACATAGCCTTTGCCGGTAGTAGTGTGTACAGCCACCATCGCCAGGCGCAGCCTGGTTTGTGGTTCCCAGGTGGCGGCATCGGAGCCGTATTTTTGTATATAGCTTAATACCCCTGCTGGTATTTTGATGGCTTGGCCATTTAATAAGGCGTTTGTTGCTGCAATATTTCCGGCATCATCATAAATAATAAGGAAAGGGGCAAGGCTTTTGGAAATTTCAACACCGGTAGCAACGGGAACCACCGATTTAGGTTCTGCCCCGTTGTTTAGCGCATTGGCGGCATCTTCAATCATCTGGAACTGCGGGTCGTTTGCATTCATCCTGTAGTTTTGTTGCACAACTATGTAAATAATGCCGCATAATAAAGTAATGATAGCTGCATAAGCTATCCAGTTTTTAAAAATGTTGGTTAACCTGGTCATCATTGCGTGTTTTGAATGTTAATTATACATTAAAAGTACTTTGTTATTCAAAGTAATAATAAATATTTTAATTATGCAAATGATTTTTATACAATGTGATTCATTCAGAAATTTTTTTACCCGCTATACTGATCGAATGCCAAAAGAATACCGGGACATGTAATCGTTATTTTAATTTTTCTTCCTGACGCCATTGGTAAACCGCATTAATTAATACAGTAAGCCTGGCTTTAAATAGTTCAAAATTTAAAGTATCCAAATCTTTTATGCTGCTTCCTTTGCCGGTATAAGCATACTGGAACCATTTGAAAAGTTCTTCTTCAACCGCATCGAACGGTTCATTACCAAATAATTCTTCTAATTTCTCTAAAAGTGGCTGTCCTTCGTCCATATTCTAAAATAATTAATTATTTAAAACTAATTGTTAGGCATACAATTCCTGTCAATGGATCAAAGTTAAGTTTTGTTGTGTAATACCACAACAATTTTAATATTATATTATTACAATTTTCCTAATCATTTACAAAGAAAATGGTTAGCGATTCAGATAAAGAAATATTAATACGGTTCGGGAAGCGCCTGAGGTCGTTAAGGCTATCTAAAAACCTGACCTTGCGAAAGATGGCTTTATTATGCAACGTTGAATATGCTGATATTCAACGATATGAAACCGGAAAAGTAAATATAACGCTTCTTTCCCTTACCGAACTGGCAAAAGCATTGGAAGTGGAACCTAAAGAACTATTAGACTTTTTTAGGGAGATATAATCCACCCGGTCGGGTTTATGGACCGCCGCCGCAAGAACAGCATTCCGTCAAATCATTCATAATATCTTTAGATTAAATTTAGTTATTACAATATTAAGGCAAATTTGCCTTAACTCAAAATGAAAATTAAATCAAACTTTAGGCTGTGCCACAGCTTAGAGATATTTCAGCCATTTCCATACTTGCCGGTAATGTACGCAAGTACAGGATTGCTAAAAATTTATCACAGGAAGCCCTCGCTAATTTAGCAGGAATAGAGTATAGTCAAGTGAGCAGGATTGAGCGGGGATTGCTTAATACCAGTATATCTGTAGTGTTTGCTTTAGCTAATGCCCTTAACATAAAACCCACTCAATTGCTTGAATGAGATTTGAAATGGATTTTTTTCATCTGCATATTATTCAATTCGCGTTACCCTGCCAACGCCAAACTGATCCCCTGCGCGTACCGCTTTCCCGTCTGCAAAATCAACCTCCAGCATCTTCTCGCTTTGTACGTTGTTATTAAACTCATCTTTAAGGGTTAAAAGGACCTTTCGCGTTTTAACGTCAATCACCTCCCCGCTTGAGGGGTAGGCATATTTCCCATCCAGGCTAAAAGTGACCCATCCGGGCAGGTCCTGTAATGGTATGGTAGTTAACTGCTGGTACGGTTTAACAGCATTAAAAATATGCAAACGCATATTAAACCCGTCGCACACCCAAAGTTCTTTTTCATCAGGGGTAAGGCCTATGCCGTGGCTTGGGTCGCCGTGCCGCCTTACAGGCCCTGTACCCCATCCTTCAACCAAAACACGTGCAAGCTTTTTCCCGGTTTTTATAT
>DATCES010000371.1:0-3399 GCA_036509935.1 Mucilaginibacter sp. | reverse complement strand
AGAAAAATGTCCCGCATTTTCAACTTTTCTAAATGTGACTTGCGATTTATCAGGAACGTCATTTAGCACAATTTCAGCATTCCAATTTGGAGTAATCGGGTCATGTTCTGCCGTGAGCATAAGAATTGGAATTGTTACCTTTTCTAATGACTTCGTAAACCAACCTGTTCCTGGGGCAAGCAGGACAATAGCTTTAATTCTATCGTCAGCTGAAACTTCTATTTTTTCTCCCTCTATTGTCCTTGGTAAGCCGCCGGCTAATGCCAAAGCAGTATATCCTCCCATTGAATGTCCTATAACAGCAATATTATTTACAGATATGTTCTTGCCAAATTTATTTTCCGATAGCATTTCGTCAATAGTCAGGCTTACATGCTTAGGTCTGTTTATAAGATTTTCATTTGTGTTTTCTAATTGATTGTTGTTACGATTGTTTCCATAATGCTCCGGCATTGCAACTATATATCCATGTTTTGCTAAATAGGTGCTGATAGAACGATAAAGAAGGTGCGAGCCACCATTACCGTGTGAAATTATTACAAGTGGGAACTTTCCTTCAATAATAGTTGCGTTTGGACTAACATCCATTGTATAAGGACCAATAGCAGTTGGCTTTGGTTTCTCATAAGTCGGATATTGAACTAAAACAGGGAATATAATATCATTAGCTTCAACTTTAAACTGCATTAGTCTGCTACCTGCAAAAATATTTGCTTTAGTGTTATCCATTGAATTTTATTATTATTTACGCTTTTATGTCGTCGAAGTCTGCTTATTATTATTACCTGTCAGCGGGGCATGAGTGCGCCAGTTCGTTGGACCTGCACGGCAAACTCGCGCCGACAGGGGGTGTTGCCTTTATTTTCAGGCAATATCCAATTCCAACATCTCTTTAGCGGTTTCCTTTAGGCCTTGTATTATTCTTGTTGTTTGTTTTCCCGATGGTGAATTTATATTTATTATTACATTTTCATTGCAGTAACGCCTTTTTCGCCTCCTGCAACTTCTCCATCTCCGCCTTCGGCAAAACAGGGAACTTTAGGTTTAACCCTTTCAGGGTATCCAGTATAATGCTTGAAATCGCTATCCTGGTAAACCATTTTTTATCGGCGGGCAATATATACCAGGGGCAATGTTCTGTAGATGTTTCTTTTATTGCATTCTCATAGGCCCTCATATAATCGTCCCAGAATTCCCGCTCATGAATATCAGCAGCGGAAAATTTCCAGTTTTTATCCGGGTCGTCAATCCGTTTTAAAAAGCGGTCTTTTTGTTCACCTTTTGAAAGATGAAGAAAAAATTTGATGATCACCGTGCCATTTACGGTTAAATGTTTTTCAAAAGAACGGATACTTTCGTAGCGGTGGCCCCAAAACTTTTTGTTTATATCTTTAACGCCGGTTATTCCCGGTAGCTTCTCATTCAGCAATAATTCGGGGTGCACTTTTGTAATCAGTACATTTTCGTAATGCGAGCGGTTGTGTATCCCGATGCGTCCGAATTCGGGCAACGCTTTATAGTGCCGCCATAAAAAATCATGTTCCAGTTCTCCGGCACTGGGTTGCTTAAAGCTGAAAACTTCGCAGCCATCGGGGTTTAAACCCGATAATGAATGTGCAATGGCGCCATCTTTGCCTGCCGCATCCATTGCCTGGAATAATATCAGTAGGGCATATCGTTTATCGGCATATAATGCTGGTTGCAGCAGGGATATTTCTTTAATCAGGCCTTCCAGGATAGCCCCGGAATCTTCCTTTTTTATATCGGCAGCATACGAGGGGTCAAAATCTTTAAGTGAAAATTTTTCACCTTTGGTTATTTTAAATTCATTAATTATGCTTTTCATAGAACAATTTTAATATTGCTAAGTTAACTTAAAATTTACCTGTTAAAATTCCGTTGTTAATTTTTGTTAAACAGGCTTTTATTTTTGTCATAATTTTACATCTTTACCCGCATGTTCCGACGTATAAAAAACCGATTCCTCAGATATTCGCTTATATTTATATATTTTGTTATCCTGTTTTTCTGTTCGATTGAATTAAACTTCCTTTGGCTGTTCGGCTATTCGCCTGATATGCAGGATATTAAAAACCCAAGTATGTCCTTGTCGTCCGAAGTTTATTATGCCGACGGCACTTTAATAGGCCGCTATTATAAAGAAAACAGGTCGCCTGTTGTATTTAAAGACATTTCCCCAAATATCATAAACGCTTTAATAACTACCGAAGATGTAAGGTTTTACAGTCATCACGGCGTTGATTTCTATTCATTTTTCAGCAGTATGCTTTCTACCGCCAAAGGCGACAAGCGCGGAGGCAGCACTATTACCCAGCAATTAGCAAAAAACCTTTTCGAAACCCGGAAAAGAAAATCGCAGGGCATCATCAGGCATATTCCATTTATACGGACTATTGTTTATAAATGCAAAGAATGGCTCACCGCTTTTAAAATTGAGCGCGTTTATACCAAACAGGATATACTTACGCTTTATTTGAATACAGTGCCCTTTGGCAATAATTCCTTTGGTATTAAAACGGCGTCTTTAAAATTTTTCGATAAAACCCCGGACAAAGTTAGCCCTGCCGAGGCGGCTACCCTTATAGGGATGTTGAAGGCTACATCAACTTATAACCCGATAAATAACCCTGAACGCTCGCTGGAACGGCGTAACACCGTTTTGGGGCAAATGCTGAAATATGATAAACTGAGCAAAGCGGATTATGATGCCGAAATTAATAAACCAATAACGCTTGACCTTAGTTATGTAGAAAATGAAGGCCAGGGGGGATCGTACCTGCGCGATGCTGTGGAAAGATGGTTAAAGAAATGGTGCCATGATAACGATTACGATTTATACCAGGACGGGTTAAAAATATACACCACCATTGACCCGCGCCTGCAGCAATATGCCGAAGAAGCCGTTGCCGAAAAAATGAAAATGCTGCAAAAACGCTTCGATGACCTGTGGGGCAAAAAGAACCCCTGGCGCGACTCGAACGGTGACGAAATAAAGGATTTTTTATTAAAGGCCGAAGAACATTTACCAATTTACGCCCTGCTTCAAAAAAAATACAATAACAATGCAACCCTTATTAACCGGTATTTTGAAAAGCCAAAGCGCATGGAGGTATTTTCATGGAAAGGGGATAAGGACACTACGTTTTCGAGCGCTGATTCTATAAAATATTATACGCGCATTTTAAACACAGGCATGATGACCATCGAGCCATCAACAGGTAAAATAAAAGTATGGGTTGGCGGCATTGACCACCGGTATTTTAATTACGACCATGTAAACCAATCAAAAAGACAGGCCGGCTCAACCTTTAAACCTTTTGCTTATTTAACAGCGCTGGATAACGGCTATACGCCATGCGATAAGTTTACCGATAAATT
>DATCES010000370.1:0-5311 GCA_036509935.1 Mucilaginibacter sp. | reverse complement strand
ACATTGCAAACAAAATAAGCAGTATTAAAGATGAAATGATTGCCTTGCAACCCCGGCTGGAAGAGTTAAAAACGCAAAAACAAATTCAGGAGGACCTGCTGGCTGACAAACAGGCATTATTTAATGAGTTAAATGAATATGTAACCATACAATCAAATGCTTACAACCAGGAAAATATCCGTTTTCACCAACAGCAAAACAAAGTAGCCGGCTTAATAAAAGACATAGATTACCGGCAAACGCAGCAGGAAAGCCTGGATGGCCGGATTAAGCAAAATAATGCCGACCTTGAAAAGGTAAAGGTTGCTATACAGGAAAATTTGCAGCAGGCGGACAATTCAGATGACGACCTGCTGGCGATGTACGGGCAAAAGGATGAACTTGAAAAAGCCACGCAATTAGCCGAACAGGAATATTATGAATGGCGCGGGAAAATAACAGCGACCGAAAATGAAATTACCGGCTTAAGGCGAAAAAAGGACAATGCCGAACTCATTGAGAACGACCTGAAAGACGAAAGGAATAATCTTAAATTGGAGTTGAATGCTTTAAAGGAACGGTTGTCGGTTGAGTTTAATGCAGATATCCATGAATTGCCCGAAACCGAAACAGCCGCTGGCGAAAGTGAACAGGATGTGCGCGAAAAGACAGAAAAACTGAAAAAGCAACTGGACGATTTTGGCGCTATTAATCCGCTGGCCGTTGAAGCCTATACTGAAATGAACGGGCGGTATAATTTTATACAGGCGCAAAAAAAGGATTTGAGTGAAGCAAAGGCATCATTGTTAGCAACAATACAGGAAATTGACGATACCGCACGGGAAAAATTCATGTCATCGTTCACGTTGGTCAGGGAGAATTTTATAAGAGTTTTCCGCTCTTTATTTAATGAAGAAGATTCGTGCGACCTGATACTTACCGATCCGCATCATCCGCTGGAATCGGATATAGATATTATTGCAAAGCCAAAAGGTAAACGGCCACTGTCTATCAACCAGTTATCGGGAGGCGAAAAAACGCTTACCGCAACAGCCATCCTTTTTTCGCTTTACCTGTTAAAACCTGCCCCGTTTTGCATTTTTGATGAAGTGGATGCCCCGCTTGACGATACCAATATTGATAAATTCAATAATATCATCCGTGAATTTTCAAAGGAATCGCAATTTATCATCATATCACATAATAAACGTACAATCGCCAGCACTGATATTATATATGGCGTTACTATGGTTGAACAAGGGATATCAAGAGTTGTCCCCGTTGATATAAGGGAACTGGTTGATTAAGAAGGAGGTGAAAGGTGAAAGGCGAAAGGTGAAAGGTGAAAGTCAAATGGCGAAAGGCGAAAGATACATCTTCCTATAAAACCTTTTGCCTTTCACCTTTAACCCTTTACCCCAAAAGTTATTTCTTTCGCAGCGTCAGGTGTTTGTTATAAACCATGCCTGTGAATTTAGGGCGTTTGATATGTAAGGCAAGCGACTGCGCTGCTTCCCTCGAAATATTCCTGGTACCGGGGTTAAGGCTTTGCACCACTTGTTTTTGTACAGAATAGGTGCCGAAATTTACATCTGCTAAAATATCGGCAAATAAACCTTCTTTCGGGTCGCCGAAATCTTTTGTCAGGTCATCATAATCCTTAAAACCGGGATATCCGGTAGCGCCAGGTGTAAAGCCGGAATAATATCCTCCCTGGTTTGCAGAATTTTGCACTGAAAACTCGGGTGTATACATTTGATATTTATTAATATCTATGTCAAAAAAACCAACAGGTTTTCCATAGCTCGTTTCACCAACAAATTGAACATCCATTTCAGGCCGCAGGTTATTTATGGTTAATTCGCTTGCCGATGCCGTTTGCCCGGTCATGATAAAGAACACGCGGCCAATATTTAAAGTCCCCTTTTTAACAAAATTCGTAGCCTTACCGACCACCGAATAGTCAAACTGTCCATAATTGTAATCCGGACTGCCCGAGCGCCACTGATGACCAAGTAACGGATCCGTTCTACTAACTAAATTACTGTTATAATAAGTATTGTACATTAACGAACCGCTTTTTGCAGCCGGAACAATTAAGTTATCAAGATACTCGGCAGTTGAAACGTAACCGCCGCCGTTATAACGGAGGTCAACCACCAAATCGGTTATTCCTTGTGTAGTAAAATTACTGAAAACAGTATTTAAAACAGGACCGGCATTGGCATCTGAGGTGAAACTGTTAAAAACAATATACCCCACTTTATGGCCGCTTGCTACAGTAATCACCGTATCTTTTAATATCGGGTTAACATTATAACTGGCAGTTGAAAAACTTACCGTTTTAGTACTCCCGCTCAGCGTGGTCACAACCATTTCAATCGTTTTGTTGTCATAAATAGCATTACTTACAAAATTCAAATTTGTACCGGTGCCCGTGCCATAACCCTTTCCATCATAGGATAAACTGGTATTGCCATTTATGCTGGTGACCTGGCAACCACGGGTTAAGCCCGCAAGGCCGGCAGGCGACCCGGGATATACATATTCAACACGCAGGTCATTCACCAGGTTATAATTCACGTCAAAACCAAAATCGCCTTTTACCCCGTTTAGCGCGGCTGCTACCGTTCCATCATCAATAAATGAGTATTTGGCTGTCGGTGGGGTATCCCCGACATATTCGTATGGCTTACTTGTTGCCGGGTTGATGGCATACTGTGAAAGTGCATTAAGCTCATTTGTTAAAGCTGTTAAATCATCCGGGTTGGTAAATGACCGCGGATTAAATGCGGCATAAGCAGGTAACTGATCAAACCATAAATAATCTTCTTTGGCATAAAGGTAAACAGAATCCTGGATCAGTTGGAGTGTAGTTGGGGAGGGTACAACAACTACAGGCTTTTTATTCTCTTTTTTACACGATGAAATTAAACCGGCGATCAATACGATAATTAAGTAAAATATTTTTTTCATGTTAATGAATTTCGATTGCTTGTTGATATATTGTTAACGTAAAAAGCGCGGGTATCTTATTTTTATTTACTTTATAAGTTTCCTGCACGCTAAGATAATCAATTCCCAATATTTTCGCGGCAAACCTTGCCATTTTCAGGATTTTCAACCATCAGGAGTTATCTTCTTTGCATGTTTAGCATGTTTTTACAGACTAATAATCTTAAAGAAAGTTTAACTGCGATTAAAAGATTAGTAATTTAGCGCGAAACCTTAATCAATTTTTAAATTTTATTTTAAACTATCAAAAATTAATCTTCCTTTTTGTAATATACGTATTTATCATCAAAGTGGTTGTTTCGTTGGCATCAATAAGCAATTATTATGGTATTTTTGCCGGGAGATGCAGCAGCCCGGTAACCAGCTTCATGGTAAAACCTTAGAGATGGTACTCAATGCCCTGGTGGCCCATTACGGCTGGCAGGAATTGGGCATACGCATCCGTATTAATTGCTTTATAAGCGACCCAAGTATAAAATCGAGCCTTAAATTCCTTCGGAAAACAGAATGGGCACGGAAAAAAGTAGAGGAACTGTATATATCTACACCGTACTTATTGAATATTTAGTTTTTAAGCTAATTGCTGATGGCTGCAACTAATGCTTTCTTTTGTTGCTCATTTTAGCTTTTAAGCCCGAACTGTAATTATAAGTTTTCGCGTTTTCGGGTTTTTTCTGGTGAAAAGCCTCACCGGCCACAGGTTCAGCCACTTTTCTTTTAATAGATTGTTTTTCTGCCGGCGCAATGTTTTTCTTATCTTTTTCTATGACCAGGTCGCCGGGCAACTCTGCCACAGGTATTTTTTGTCCAATGGCCTGTTCAATTTTTCTGACCATGCTCAATTCCAGGTCAGTAGCAAAAGTTATGGCCAGTGTTTCTTCTTCGTTCGCCGTATTATTATTCACCACGCGCGCAATAAAAGTATCCTTATGTGCGGGCAGCTCAAAATGCACTATGAACGGGATATCGTTGAAATCAATTATTTTGAAGTCGTCGTTGACAGCCACTAATATTCTTGCCTTATCCCAACCTTTGAAATCATTAACAGCGGCGAAACCCTCTTGTCCGGGGAGTGCCGGGTTTATAAGTACAACCTCACCTTTCAACCTGCTGTGAAGGCTATGGTAAACCTTTTCGGCAGTTTGGCGTGTATTTACAAATACGATGGTTTTGGTAAACAGTTCTTCATCCTGCATAAACAAATTCACCAGGTTTAATTTTGTTCCGAAATTTGGTACATGGTATAACACCTGCGGATGGGTTTCAACGGTGGTTCCGCCTGTTTCCTCAACCTCAACAATTGCCGGGAATTTCATAAATGGCCCGATCATTTTGTTCAGCTTATCATGGATCACTGTAGTAAAAACCAGGCGCTGGCACTTGGTGATGCTGTTGGCAAGTTCGGCTACGGGTAATTGCAGGCCTTGTTTTACAATCTCTTCCGCATCGTCAACAATAAACAAGCCTATTTTATTAAGGTTAAGGCCAAGTTTTAAATAAAGGGCGCGCGCCCTGTCTGGGGTAGATACCACAATGTCGGCGCCATCAGCTAACGCGTTCATCTGGCTTTCAATTCCGGGTGCTGCGTATAAACCAACTATCAGCGCCCGCTTATTTTTATCCAGCAGTTCAAAACTGGTGAGTACCTCCAATACCCTTTCTTTATCCGGAACAAGTATCAACACATGGGGGACACCCTCCGAATTATGCTTTAAGCGGTTTAATGCCACTAAAATGTATGTGGTTGTTTTACCGCAGCCATCAGGCCCTATTGCTATAATGTCTTGTCCGCCAATAATGCGCGGCAAGGTTTTCAACTGAATTTCTTTAGGAGCTAAATACCCTGCATCGGTTACCGACCGTACCAATTGTTTATTTAACTTTAATTTTTCTGACCACGCCATCCGTTTATTTAAAAATCCCAAAGGGCTGGCAAAATTACCCTTTTTACAGCATAGTTCCGCTATTCATCCTAATTTGGCGTTATAGCTCCTGCCAGCCATTATCCATGCTGTTTTCCAGGATGGAGGTAAATGCTGTCTGTGGTGGTATATCAAGGTATGGATAGGTGACTTTTGAAAGATAAAGCCCCTGCGGGTAAGCTGGGATAATAATTTTTGGTGTTACTTTGTTGATGAGGTAATGCTCAAACTCATCAACAGGCATTTCCCCCCTGCCAATTTCAAGCAGCCTGCCCACAATAATCCTTATCATTTTACTTAAAAAGCGGTTGGCTGTTACCTGGAACTTCAACTTGTCGCCATTAGTATCAATAAACAGGCTGGCTGACGACACGTAGCAAAGGGTGTGTTCAATC
>DATCES010000369.1:0-5740 GCA_036509935.1 Mucilaginibacter sp. | reverse complement strand
AAAAATCCTGATATTTACCCTCCGATAACCCATTAGTATCATCCATGCAATACAAAAAAATAAATAACCTATTAGGCTGGCTTTGCTTCGCCATAGCGTCAGTTACCTATATTTTAACTTTAGAGCCATCAGTAAGCTTTTGGGATTGCGGCGAATTTATCTCATGCGCCTTCCGTTTGCAGGTAGCGCATCAACCGGGGTACCCGCTGTTCGCCATGCTGGGCAAGGCATTTTCGCTGCTGTCAATGGGCAATAATGCAAAGGTGCCTTACTTTACCAATATGGGCTCGGCGCTGGCAAGCGGCGCTACCATCATGTTTTTGTTTTGGACAATAACCGCGCTGGCAAAAAAAATGTTGATAGACAAAGCGGACGAAGCCATCGGCCAATCGCGCATGATACTGATTATGGGCGCCGGTTTAGTTGGCGCGCTGGCATTTACTTATACCGATACGTTTTGGTTCTCGGCTGTTGAAACTATCGTGTTCGCTTTATCCTCGCTTTGTACCGCCATTGTGTTTTGGGCCATTTTAAAATGGGATGCCCATGCCGGTGAACCCGGCGCCGACCGCTGGTTAATATTTATCGCTTACGTAATTGGCCTTTCCATAGGCATACACCTGCTTAACCTGTTAACCATACCGGCTATAGCCATAGTTTATTATTTCCGCAGGAGCAAAAATGTAAACGTGGGGAGCGCCATAGGGGCAGTATTGGTAGGGGTGCTGATCCTGGTATTTGTACAATACGGCGTAAGGGGCTACACTATAGAAATTGCTGCGTACTTCGATCTTTTCTTTGTAAATACGCTGGGCCTGGGCTTTTGGAGCGGTGCATTTTTCTTCTTTTTAATAATTATAGCCATACTGGTTGCAGGTATATGGTATAGTATAAAATACCAAAAGCCTTTGCTTAACCTGGCGTTTTTATGCGTGGCCTTTATTTATTTTGGCTACAGTTCTTTTGCATACATACCTATCAGGGCTACCGCAAACCCCGACCTGGACAATTCGCACCCTGATAACGCTTTTATACTTTATGGCTATTTGAACCGCGTACAGTACGGTGAAAACCCCCTGCTGTTTGGCCAGTATTTTGACGGTAAAGTAACAGACCAAACCGAAGGCAGCATTATTTACCGCAAAGGCAAAACTAAGTATGAGGAGGCGGGTAAAAAGGAAAACTATGTTTACGATCATACGACCATTTTGCCGCGTATGTACAGCAATGACGATCAGGATCCGCAATTTTACAGGCAATGGCTGCAAATGAGCGATCAGCAGGCGCCAACTTTTGCCGATAACATAAAATGGATGTTTAGCTGGCAAATTTATCAGATGTACGTGAGGTACTTTTTATGGAATTTTGTGGGCCGCTATAACGATGAAGACGGACAGCAAAGCATGACCGCCGTTGACGGCAACTGGACAAGCGGCATTTTCGATGGCGGCAAGCATTTGCCAAAATCTGTTGTGGGCGGTAAATTAATGCCGGGCCAGGGGATGCAGTTAGGCACTACCTACACGCCATTATTTGCCCTGCCTTTAATTATAGGGTTGTTTGGCTGTGTTTATCATTTTCAGCGTAAAAAAAGGGATGCGCTGGTAGTGCTGTTGCTTTTCTTTTTCACAGGGCTGGCCATTGTTTTATATGTTAACCAGCCCAGTATCCAGCCCCGCGAACGCGACTACTCCTACGTGGGCTCGTTTTATGCCTTTGCTATATGGATAGGTTTGGGTGTGATAGCCCTTGCCGAACTGATAAGCGCTAAGTTAAACCCGAAAGTTGCAGGCATTGCCGCAACCGCTATTTGCCTGTTAGCGGGCCCGGTAGTACTGGCGAAAGAAGAATGGAAAGATCATGACCGTTCCACTAAACTGACGCCGCATGACATGGCTTATGATTACCTTATATCGTGCCCGCCAAATGCTATTTTGTTTACTTATGGCGATAATGACACTTACTCGTTATGGTACGATCAGGAAGTGGAAGGCATAAGGCCCGATGTACGGATAGTGAACCTGAGTTTGTTTACGGGCGATTGGTATATCCGGCAGATGCAGTTTAAAATGAACAAATCGGCCCCGCTGCCTATTACGATGCCTTATGATAAATACGAGGAAGGCGTGCGCGATGTGATTTATTTTGACGATAAAAAAATACCGGAACCCGTGGAAGTTAAAGAGATTTTTGATTTCATTACATCTGATGACAAGGCCACCCAGGTGCAATACCAAAGCGGCGAGTGGGGGAATTACCTCCCGACAAAAAACTTTAAGATTACTATCAATCCTGACGATGTTATAAAGAACCATGTGATTGCACCTGACCAGAAGGACAGGCTGGCTACTGCTATGGTATGGAAATTCACTTCAAATTATATCACCAAGGAAAACCTTGCCATGCTTGATATACTTGCCCATAATAACTGGGTAAGGCCTATTTGCTTTACCACCACAATTGGCCAGGGAAACCTGATCGGCCTGCAGCCTTACCTGTACAAAGAAGGCTTTACCTATCACCTGATACCTTTTAAGCCCGATAGCGCTAATAAAGACCAATTGAGCAAAACAAATAGCCTGGTGATGTATAACAACCTTATGGATAAGTTTAAATTTGGCGAATTTAAAACTGCAAAGTACCTGGACCATGAATCAACAACTATGTTTTACCCGGTAATGCTAACAACATTCCTTGACCTGGCTACCGGTTTAATAAAAGACGGGCACCCGGACCTTGCCCTTAAGGTGCTGCATAAATATGATAAAGAAATGCCGGACCTTAACCCCGGCCTGGAAGTGGCCAACCGTAAAATATTTATGGCAAAAACTGCTTTTCAACTGCACGATGTTGTTTTAGGCAACAGGTTTTTAACCAGTGTTGATGGCTATGTAACCGATCAGTTGGATTATAATTATTACCTGACGCAAAACAACTCAGGGGATTTTAGCCAGCAAACAGTGCAATACTGTATATCATTTATAAATGAAATGGCCGATGTTACCGCCGAAAACCATCAAACAGCTTTAAACAACAAACTAAAAGCGCAGACTAAGGATTATGAAACCAAGTTCGCGTCTGTTTTGCAAAGGCAGCAATAAAACGAATTGATTTTTTGAGAATAACATAGCGGCCCTGTAAATCGGGGCCGCTTTGGTGTTTAAGTTAACACCTGTTTCCTTATATGGCAGACCTTAATTTGTTCAAAAACAGCATGTAAAATGAATAGAATTATTACTCAACGATTTGCACTAAACGGTTTATTGACCATACTATCCCTGTTTATACTATTTCATTTACTTGTGATACTTAAAGTAATCCCATTCGGGGTGGTTTGGGGCGGGACGATGAAAAACCAATCGCAAATGCTGACCTTTGAAACAGTATCTGTGATAATAAATATCCTTATGCTTGCCGTTGTTGCAGTAAAAGCCAGTGTTTTAAAAATGAATATCAACTATGTGATAATACAGGTTATCCTTTGGATAATGTTCGGGCTTTTTCTCATGAACACCATTGGCAACCTGTTTTCAAACAATCATTTTGAAAAATTAGTTTTTACACCGGTTACACTTATACTTTCCATATTTAGTTTGCGGGTAGCGATGATTAAACATAAAACAAATTGATTGTTGCAATCAAAATGGTATGGCTAAAGAAATTCTATTAAGCTCCACTATTACCTGTCCGGTTTGCGGGTTTCAGAAAGAGGAAATCATGCCGGTTGAGTCCTGCCTGTATTTCTATACTTGTGATAGCTGTTTGACCCATTTAAAGCCGTTTGCAGGCGACTGCTGTGTGTTTTGTAGTTATGGCACTGTTAAATGCCCGCCAATGCAGGCTGATGGTTCGTGCTGCGGGTAGCAAATTTGAAGTTGTAAATCAAAAAATTAAGTTTCTATTTGGAAGTATCAATTATTAATCGTAATATTGCGATGTAATAATGGGCTTAACTAAAACAGAAATATTCACCGAAGAGCAAAATAGGCTGGCATTGATGCTGAAGGCATTGGCGCACCCCGCGCGCATAGCCATTTTACAGCAGATCATCACCGCCAATGCCTGCATTTGCGGCGATCTTTCTGCCGGACTCGGCCTGGCGCAGGCAACCATATCGCAGCATTTAAAGGAATTAAAAACTGCCGGGTTGATACAGGGGACAATTGAAGGCGTTAGCGTTTGTTACTGTATTGAACCAAATGCCTGGAAACTATTGAGTGGACAATTAGAGGAATTCTTTGGGTTATACAAAGAGCCGGGGAATTGCTGTTAAAAAAATTTAGTTTATTACATCGTAATATAGCAATATGATGAGGTGAAAGGTGAAAGGCGAAATAAAATCAATAATTCAGTAATTCAATAATTATGGAAACTTCCGATAATCAAATTAAAGAACTGGTAAGGCAAAAATACAGTGAAATAGCTTTACAGGACAAAGGGACCAACCAGGCATCATGCTGCGGTTCGGGGGGCTGTACAACTGAAGTTTATAACATCATGAACGATGATTATAGCGTGCTTGGCGGCTACAATCCCGATGCTGACCTGGGTTTGGGTTGTGGCTTGCCTACCCAGTTTGCAAGGATAAAAAAGGGCGACGTAGTGGTTGATCTTGGCTCGGGCGCAGGGAACGATTGTTTTGTGGCCCGTGCTGAAACCGGCGAAACAGGCAAGGTGATAGGTGTTGACTTTACCGAAGCCATGATAGCAAAAGCCAGGCATAATGCCGCAACATTGGGCTATAACAATGTAGAGTTCCGGTATGGGGATATTGAAAATATGCCCATCACAGCCGGTGTTGCCGATGTGATTTTGAGTAACTGTGTGCTGAACCTTGTCCCCGATAAAGATGGCGTTATAAAAGACATCTATAGGGTATTGAAACCGGGCGGCCATTTCAGTATATCAGATATTGTGCTGGTGGGCAACCTGCCGGAAAATTTAAAAAACAAAGCCGAAATGTATGCAGGATGCGTAGCAGGGGCCATCCAAAAAGACAATTACCTTGACCTCATCAAACAGAACGGCTTTAAGAATATTGCCGTTCAAAAAGAAAAAGCTATTGTGGTACCTGATGATATATTGGGTAAATATCTTGACGGGGAAGAATTGGAATTATTTAAAAAAGGCGAAACAGGCATTTTCAGCGTAACCGTTTATGCCGAAAAAGCGATTGAAAAAACGTGCTGCGGAACGGATTGCTGCAATTAAAGGGTGTTTGGCGGGATACGTTATTATTTGAGCGAAGAAGTGCAAAGGTGGGGATATAAATTATGAGACCAGGCAATCATTTTAAAAATTACTTTGCTGAACTGCTCGGCACTTTCGCGCTTGTTTTTTGCGGGACAGGCGCCATCATTATTGATCAGCAATCGGGTGGCGCAGTTACCCATGTGGGGGTCGCCCTCACTTTTGGCCTTATCGTTATGAGCATGATCTATAGCTTGGGCAATATATCCGGGGCGCATTTAAACCCGGCAGTAAGCATTGCTTTTACCGTATCAGGCCGTTTCCCGGCCAATAGGCTCCCCGGCTATATTATCAGCCAATTAGCGGGGGCATTATTGGCAAGCTTTACTTTAAAATTTCTATTTGATTCTAATCAATTTTTGGGCGCTACCATTCCGGCAGGGACAGAAATGCAATCCTTTATCCTCGAGTTTATATTGTCATTTTTTTTAATGCTGGTGATCATTAGTGTTGCCGATGGCAGCAAGGAACAGGGCATGTTTGCCGGGCT
>DATCES010000368.1:0-12816 GCA_036509935.1 Mucilaginibacter sp. | reverse complement strand
ACCTGTACATCGCCATCGTTTGAGTATAAGTGGTAGTTAATTATGTCAAAACACAGGTTTACACTACCGTCTTTTTTGTATCCCCGGTATTTTTTGCACCACTCTATCATCCTTTGTACATAATTAACATCCGCAGAGGCCAGGCCGCCCATCACCACCTCCATATTTGGGTCGGCAGTTTTTACACCTGCATTAGGTCCGAGCTTACCCATATTGCCATCGTAAAAGGCAGACATGTTAGCCGCATATTCTTCGGGGTTTTGATGGGTTTCATCCGCTCCCCACCACCGGTCACGTTCGTTGCCGCATTCCATATATTTTATCAGGCCCATGCCAATTTTCGGTTCGTTGGGGATGTCGCCAGGATAACGTTTCTGTGTTGCTACTTTAACTAATAAACTATTTACACTTTTATTGTAACCATACCTTGCAGCAAACTGGAACGCTGCCCGCGCCTGGTCGGCGTACGAGGCCGGGTCGCTAAGGCTTTGCCCATAAGGCACCGGCGGGTTTTCATTATCCCGTGAGCTGGCCGGGTAAGCGGCCAACATCCATTCCGGCAGGTTTTTTAGGTCTGCCAAAACCAAAATTCCATCCTGTTTACATCTTTCATAAATGACGTCATAATTCCAGTTGCCGTTAAATGCAGGGTTAAAAGTATAATCACCTTTGGTGCTTTCTATCCTGTCCCAGTTAAGGTAATGCCTTACCGCGCTGAAAGTTTTTATTAGGGCCATATTGTCTTCATAAATATGTTTCCGGTCATTGGGGCTGCCGGGGTTTTCCAGGAAGTTCCACTCATATCCGTTAATGCCAAACATATTTTTTAATGGGGTAGGGCTTCCCGCACGGACAACATTTACCGGCGGTTCATTTATAGCATTAATCCGCGTGGTGTCGGGGGCTATGGCAGATATATTTTTAAAAGCTATTTTATCTGCATTTGAGCTGGCATTATTGCAATTGCTGAGAAATAGTAAACTAATGATAAAAAAAAGGTTGCAATGGAATTTCATTTTTTAAATATAGTCGTTTATACGGGTTTTTTTGCCCCAGGGTTTATCCTCTGAACCTCAATTTGAATGATTTAGGCTATTGCTGGCACAACTGCACATCCTAAAACCTTAAAAACCATAGCCCAGACAGTTCTTACCATATAAATTTATAAATTTGACGGCTGTTAAGTGTAAAATTAACGGATAAATATTATAATAAATATGAGCAAAGGGGTTGCTAGCAAAGAAGAAGATTACTCGCAATGGTATAACGACCTGGTTATCAAGGCGGATATGGCCGAATACTCGCCAGTAAAAGGCTGCATGATTATAAAGCCTTATGGTTATTCGATATGGGAAAAAATGCAGGCAGTGCTGGATACCATGTTTAAAGAAACCGGGCATAGCAATGCTTACTTCCCGCTGTTTATACCAAAATCTTTTTTTTCAAAAGAAGCAAGCCATATAGAAGGTTTCGCAAAAGAATGTGCTGTGGTAACCCATTACCGTTTAAAAAACGATGGGAATGGCAATATTGTGGTGGATGAAGATGCGAAACTGGAAGAAGAACTAATCGTCCGCCCAACATCCGAAACCATTATCTGGAACACCTATAAAGGCTGGATACAATCCTACCGCGACCTGCCCATACTTGTTAACCAGTGGGCAAATGTGGTGCGGTGGGAAATGCGTACCCGCCTGTTTTTGCGTACAACAGAGTTTTTATGGCAGGAGGGACATACTGCCCACGCAACCGCCGGGGAAGCCATTGCCGAAACCGAACAAATGCTGAATGTGTATGCCGATTTTGTGGAAAACTGGCTTGCCCTGCCGGTAATACGCGGCATAAAAACAGCCAACGAACGTTTTGCCGGGGCACTGGATACCTATTGTATTGAAGCATTGATGCAGGACGGAAAAGCGCTGCAGGCAGGCACATCGCACTTTTTAGGCCAGAATTTTGCAAAGGCATTCGATGTTAAGTTTACCAATAAAGAAAACAAACTTGATTATGTATGGGCAACTTCATGGGGTGTATCAACAAGGCTCATTGGTGCCCTAATTATGGCGCACTCAGACGATGCCGGCCTCGTACTGCCGCCAAAGCTGGCACCAATACAGGTAGTAATTGTGCCGATTTACAAGCATGACGAGGAACTTCAAAATATTTCAGCATACGTAAAAGAACTTACTAAGGAACTGAAAACAAAAAACATTTCAGTTAAGTTTGATAACCGCGATACCCATCGGCCCGGCGCTAAATTTGCTGAATACGAACTGAAAGGGGTGCCTTTGCGCGTGGCAATAGGTAGCCGGGATATGCAAAACGGAACGGTTGAACTGGCGCGCCGCGATACTAAAACCAAAGAAACGGTAAGCCAGGAAGGTTTAACAAGCCGTATTGAACGGCTATTAGAAGAAATACAGCAAAACATTTATCAAAAAGCATTAAAGTTTAAAACCGAAAATACTACCGAAGTGGATAGTTACGATGAATTTAAACGGCTGCTTGATGAGCAGCCCGGTTTTTTATCGGCCCATTGGGATGGCACACCCGAAACTGAACAGCAAATAAAAGAGGAAACTAAGGCCACAATCCGTTGCATACCCTTGGATAATAAACAGGAAGAGGGGGAATGTATTTTAACGGGCAGGCCGTCGAAGCAGAGGGTGATATTTGCGAGGGCATATTAGCCCCCAGCCCCCTAAAGGGGGAGTTTTTGAAAAGCATAATTTGGTAAGCAATTAAATAACAGAGAGTAATAAATAAATAGTAACCAGCTTCTCAGCCCGCCGTTTAAGGGTTAAGGGCGCAATTCCCCCTTTAGGGGGCCAGGGGGTATGAAATTTGCGACTAAAGCAATACACGCAGGGCAGGAGCCCGACCCGACAACCGGGGCGGTGATGACGCCGATTTACCAAACGTCAACCTACTGGCAAAAATCGCCGGGGGATAATAAAGGGTACGAATATTCCCGCGGAACAAACCCAACCCGTAAAGCGTTGGAAAATTGCCTTGCCGCATTGGAAAATGCCAAATTCGGTCTGGCTTTTTCAAGCGGTATGGGCGCCACTGATGCCGTGATGAAACTGCTGCTGCCGGGTGATGAAGTAATTACCGGGAATGACCTTTATGGCGGTTCGTACCGTATTTTTATGAAGGTTTTTGCCAACTATGGGATAAAATTTCATTTTCTGAATTTATCAAACCCGGAAATTATCCGTGATTATATAAATGAAAACACCAAACTCATCTGGATTGAGACCCCGACAAATCCAACAATGCAGATCGTAGATATTGAAGCGGTAGCGAAAATCAGCAAAGAAAAAAATATCCTTTTGGCGGTTGACAATACCTTCGCTTCGCCGTACCTGCAAAACCCCATTGATTTGGGCGCTGATATTGTGATGCACTCGGTAACCAAATACATCGGCGGGCACAGCGACGTGGTAATGGGCGCCTTGATGCTGAATAATGAAGGGTTGTACAAAAAATTATGGTTTATTTACAATGCCTGCGGCGCAACGCCAGGGCCAATGGACAGCTTTTTAGTACTGCGCGGTATAAAAACCCTGCACCTGCGCATGAAAGCCCATTGCGAAAATGGCCGGATTATAGCTGAATATCTAAAAAAACATCCAAAAGTGGATAAGATATACTGGCCGGGCTTTACCGATCATCCGAACCACGATATTGCCAAAAAACAAATGCGCGATTTTGGCGGGATGATCTCTATTACCCTGAAAGGGGCCGATTTGAAAGAAACCTTCCGTATAGCATCGTCTTTTAAAGTATTTGCCCTTGCCGAATCATTGGGCGGGGTTGAATCGCTTGTTAACCATCCTGTTACCATGACGCACGCGTCGATACCAAAAGCCGAAAGGGAAAAGGTTGGCGTAGTTGATAACCTGCTGCGTTTGAGCATAGGGGTGGAGGATGCGGGTGATTTGCTGGAGGATTTGAAACAAGCGCTTGGCCCCCTAACCCCCTAAAGGGGGAACTTTTGAAGTTCTGCTATGTTAAAAAATGAACCATTTAAACTCCCCCTTCAGGGGGGCGGGGGGTTAAAAGCCTTCCTTGATTCAAAAGTAATCCAATATAACCACCCTGGTTTTATAAAAAACGACCCGGTATCCATCCCTCACCTGTTTACCAAAACACAGGATATTGAGATCATGGGCCTTTGGGCCGCAGTATTGGCCTGGGGGCAGCGGGTAACCATAATCAATAAATGCCACGAACTGATCACTTTGATGGACGGCGCGCCTTATGATTTTATAATGAACCACCAGGAAACGGACCTTAAAAAACTGTTAAAATTCAGGCACCGCACTTTTAATGATGTGGATACGCTATATTTTATCTCGTTTTTCAGGCATCATTATTCAAAACATGACTCATTAGAACCGGCATTCCTGCCCGCGGATGGCGGTTATTCCCCTTTTAGGGGCTTAGGGGGCTTTCGCGATTACTTCTTTTCTTTCCCCGATTACCCTCCCCGCACAAAAAAACATATCTCGTCCCCATCGCAAAAATCAACCTGCAAGCGGCTGAATATGTTTTTACGATGGATGGTACGCAATGACGGTTGCGGTGTTGATTTCGGTATCTGGAACAAAATAAAACCGTCGGAACTCATTTGCCCCTGCGACTTGCATGTTGACCGCGTGGCCCGCAAACTCAACCTCATTACCCGCAAACAAACCGACTGGCAAACCGCCCTTGAACTTACCGTGCGACTAAGGGAATTTGATCCGGCTGACCCGGTGAAATATGATTTCGCGCTTTTTGGGCTGGGGATTGAGGAACATTTTTAAACTTGGATTTCACCGATTTTGGAAAATGATTTCACAGATTTAGGACTTAGATTTCACCGATTGGCATACTTGCCAAAGGATTGCAGACCTGTGCCGATCCGTGGAACAATGTCGCGTCCTGAAAAAAGTTGTCACTGTTTTTTATAAAGATAAAATATATTATTGTTTGTTTATCGTGTTAGGATGTGGGGAACGCGGAGCGTTCCCCACATCCTAACACGTTTTTCTTTTTTTGCTTCTTTTTTTCTTTTTAAAAGTCACCCGATTTTTGTGGATAACTCTTTATTCTATCCATCCATAACGGCCTCCTTATCCAACTTCCTCTGATAAAAGCTCTTCCAACGACGTTGGAGATGAATGTTCTTGCCATGTGCCATTGCGGGGGTAAGCATATCAATACTGGTATGTGGCCTCAAATAATTATATGTATTAACAGCTTGGGCGATAGCTGCCCTGGCTGTGGTTATATCAGGATAGACTTCTTCAAGCAACTCTGTTTTTAATATGCCGTTTACCCTTTCAGCTATGGCATTATCCCGTGGATCCCCGCTTTGGGTCATGCTGATGTTGATTGCCCGATCCTTTAGTATCTCTACATATTCATGGCTGCAATACTGCGAGCCACGGTCTGAATGATGGATCAGTCCTGTGACATTATCCCCGTACGACAGAATAGCCATTTCTAAGGCAGCCACAGGGCCGGCGGCGGTAAGTTGCTCGCTAAGATGAAAGCCAACGATCTTACGACTATATGCATCGGTTACCAGGCTCAGGTAACTATTTTCCTTGCATAACTCAATATAAGTAATATCACTAACCAATAACCCGCCTGATGTTATTGGCGCTGTATCTTTTATCAGGTTTGGGTACTTTTTCATCCAATGGTTCGAATCCGTTGTTTTAGGTTTGTAAGGCCTTCTTTTGCCGATTAGAAGACTGTGGAAACGTAAAAGGTCAAACAAGGCATCCCGCCCCATACTGATCTCATGCTGCCGGAAGAAAGGGGCCAGCAACCAATGCAATTTACGCGTACCCACTATCTTCTGTACCTTTCGGTAAGCTTGCACCTGCTGGACAACAAGCTCTCCCTGTAGCTTCTGATCTGCTTTATGTTGTCGTTGCTTATAGTAGGCCTGACGGGTATAACCAGACAGTAAACATAGAAGGGATATTTTTACTCCCGACGTTTGTCCTGTTCTCATGACTGCCTGGTGCCAACTTTTTTTCTCATATCGGTGCCAAATTGTTCGTCTGATATATCTATCGTTGCTTCCAGTAGCAATATCCTGATCTTTGACATTCGTAATTCTTCCTGTAACCAGGCAACATCTGTTGGCATCGACCCCAATTCTGGTAGCGGGATCTTAATAATAGGCTTGGGGTTAAGAACTTCCCGCCTTTTGGTTTGCTTTTTCTCAGCCATTATCCATCTGTAAATACTGGTAGGTGCGCGGTTATACTGTTTGGCTAATGTACGCAAGCTTACACCGCCTGCCAAGTATTCTTCGATTACCTGTTTCCTGATTTCTTCATAGTTCATTTTTGACATCCTTTCTGTCAACCCTAATCAGGACGAGACACAAATGGAACAAGTGGAACAATGGATTCCGCGTAAATGACAGTAAATAAGTTGATTACAGGTAAAAATCATAAAAAAGATTGAATTTATGGATTTGCTCAGTTTCTTATCTTGTTTATAATGAGGTGTTTAAAAATTTTAAATAAATGAAATTTTCAATAAAATGGGAAATTTTTAGATATTTTCGTACAAAAGCCGTTTAATTTGATAAGTTTTTGGTGCGAAACCAGCTCTTTTGCACGAGATTTAACCACCTGAACAAGCGCACTGGCTTGTTTTTTTTCTTTTTGGTAAAAAAATTTAGTAAATTTGAATATGGCAACACTAACAGTAAATATTCAAAACGACAAGGACTTGCCTGTTTTACAGGAAATATTAGATCGGTTTGGTTTACCCTATGCGGTAGACAACGAATCTGAGTACGATTTCTCTGATGCCGAAATAGCAGGCTTTATGAAAACCCGGCAAGATTATTTAGATGGCAAAACAACTACCCGTAGTTGGGCTGATGTACAGGAAGATTTGAATCGTGCCTTTAATTGAGATACATAAGCAGGCTCAAATAGATTTAGTGGCAGCCTGCGAATGGTATGAGGAGCAGCAAGTTGGTCTTTCTATAAAATTTAGAAGCGAGGTTCAATTTAAATTGCAATTAATAGCGGTAAACCCTGAACTTTATCCTAAAAAATATAACAACTACCTGCACTTTGCCCCAGTTAGAAAATTCCCTTATGTTATAGTTTACTGGTATGAGGAAAAGTTGGATACAGTTTTTGTTACCTCCATTTTTCATACTAAGCGGAATCCCGGGAAGTTTGAACGCAAATAAACGAAAGCCAACCTCATCCCCCGCAAACAAACCGACTGGCAAACCGCCGTTGAACTTACCGCGCGCCTAAGGGAATTTGACCCGGCTGACCCGGTGAAATATGATTTTGCGCTGTTTGGGTTGGGGATAGAGGAGAAGTTTTAGATTGGGATTTCACCGATTATACGATGATTTCACCGATTTTCAGACAGCTGTGTTTAATTTAAATGATTAATTTTGATTATGAATTTTTGCTTGTCTCTTTTAGAAAATATTGTTGCAGGATATTTAATTTTAATAATTATAAAGGTGATTGCTTTTAGTAAAATATATGGTTTTATGGGCGAGTACTCACATTTTCCTGAAAAAGACGGAACAATTTTTTGTGTTACCCATAATAATTGGAATCTGCTCAATCCAATCCTTAATATCCCAATAAAAATAAAAAGACATAAAAATGGTGATACTCAAGATTGGTATGGGACTTTTAATTCTGATATATTGAATCCTTATTATTTCAAAGGACAATATATAATTGAAGATCCAGGCGTGCATGATGAAGACGGATGGCATGAAATTTACCTTTTCGAAAAGAAAGCTAAGAAATTAATGGGATTTAATTTGCATTATTTAAAAGCGAAGAAATGGGTTGAGGATGAGGGGTATTATATAGAAAAGAATGCAAAATAATTAGCTGGATTATAGCCCGAATATTTGTTCACTCAACAAAACGTTTTCTGTTTTCTGTCCACCAATCCTTATTGATTTTTTCTGCAAGTTCATCTATGTCTTTTTGAGGGACTTTACTTTTCGAAGTAAGTTCTTTATACCGGGCATAGTCAATAAAATCCTGTAGGTCATCTGTATTAACCGAAGCAGGTAACCTAATAATTACTTCTTTGCTATTTCGTTCAATAATCATTTTGCTATTCTTTATTCAAAGGTAATTAAAAGCAGTTAAATTAGAAGCCCAACACGATTTTATTCATGGTAAAACCACAGCCTGCGATTGGAAAGATATTAAAGAAGAACTTAAAGGCCGATATCGCAATCAACCACTCACTTTTATTAAACAATTTACGCCACCTCCTTAAAATAAACCTTATAATAATTCAAATGCTTCCCCGTATCAAAGCCCCATTCAATCGGATAAAGACGATTTATCAAACCAGGAGTTTTAGGAAGATTGCACTTTAATAGCGACTTTTGCGCTACGGTCCAAATTCATCGGCAAGTAACCCAATGACCAATGACCCAATGACCAATGACTAATGACCAAACAATAGTTGCCCCCGCCACGCCAAACGGAATTGGCGCAATAGGTATCATCCGCCTTTCGGGGCCGGATGCCATTACTATTGCCAACAGTGTTTTTAGCGGCAAGGACCTGGCTAAACAGGCATCGCACACTATACATTTAGGAAAAATAGTTGACGGCGGCCTGGTTCTGGACGAAGTATTGGTTTCCCTTTTCATCGCACCACGCTCCTATACCCGCGAAAACGTGGTGGAAATATCCTGCCACGGTTCAGTTTATATTATTGAATCCATCATCAAACTGCTTATTAAAAAGGGTGCGCGTCCGGCAAAAGCCGGGGAGTTTACCTTGAGGGCATTTTTAAACGGGCAATTGGACCTTTCGCAGGCCGAAGCGGTGGCCGACCTGATTGCATCCAATTCAAAAGCATCGCAACAGGTCGCTTTTCAGCAGCTCAGGGGCGGGTTTAGCAGCCAGTTACAATCCCTTCGCGACCAGTTGGTGCAATTTGCCTCGCTAATTGAGCTGGAACTCGATTTTGCAGAGGAGGATGTAGAATTTGCTAACCGCGACCAGCTAAAAAAACTGATCGGGGAGATTAACGGTGTTATTGGCAACCTTATCCGTTCGTTTGAATTGGGCAATGCCATTAAAAAAGGGGTGAACACTGTTATAGCCGGCAGGCCAAACGCAGGCAAATCAACACTGCTCAATGCTTTGTTGAATGAAGAACGCGCCATTGTTAGCCACCTGCCCGGCACCACCCGCGATACTATTGAGGAGGTATTGAATATAAATGGTATCAATTTCAGGCTGATAGATACCGCCGGTATCCGCGAAGCCACCGATGCAATTGAGCAAATAGGGGTACAGCGCACCATGGAAAAGATCGGCCAGTCGGCAATCCTTGTTTATTTGTTTGATGCAAACGAGATTACCATTGAAGAACTTAATCAGGATATTGAAAGCCTGCAAAAGCCAGGCATAACGATGCTAAAAGTGGCAAATAAAATTGATCTTTTTGAAGTCCGAAAGTCCGAAAGTCCGAAAGTCCGGAAGAAAAAAGAAAATAAAAGTAAAAGCGGTAAAATATTTTCAGATAAAGGGGGGCCACCCATCCCAAACACTAAACTTTCGGACTTCAGACTTCAGACTTCCGACTTCGGACTTCGGACTTCCGACTTCCTCTCCATCTCCGCCAAAGAAAAGCTCCATATCGACGAGCTAAAGCAGCATATTTATAATTCAGCTATAAAAGACAAACTAACTGGGGATGAAACGCTGGTAACCAATATCCGGCACCTGGAGGCCCTTCAAAAAACAGAAGAAGCGTTGTTACGGGTTTTAGAGGGTATTGATATTGTAACATCCGATTTTTTGGCCATGGATATTAAACTGGCCCTGCATTACCTCGGCGAAATTACAGGGGCAGTAACTACCGATGACCTGCTGGAGAACATTTTCAGCAAGTTTTGCATTGGCAAGTAAACGGCCAAAACATTCAATTTCAAAACAAAGTTTGGCTGATTTGGAAAGATGGCATATTTTAAACTATTTTTGTTTTCTATTTATTCCCGAAGATTCTTTTTGTTCCGCATGTCCAAAACGAGGGAGAAATTATTGGACAATAATTAAAGACCTTTATAATAAAATTAAACAGGTTTATACAAATAAGACAATTCTAAAACTATATCCCATGATAAATACTTCAGAAATTGCGCCAGACGTTTACCGGATTTCCGTTTTTGTGCCGGAAATTAATTTGCAGTTTAATCATTTTTTGATTAAAGATGAAGAGCCTATGCTGTATCATGCAGGACTGAAGCAGATGTTTCCTTTATTATTGGAAGCTGTTAGCAAAATCATTCCACCATCACAAATCAGATGGATTGGCTTTAGCCATTTTGAAGTAGATGAATGCGGGGCACTTAATGATTGGCTGCAAGTAGCACCTAACGCCAAAGCAGTTTGCAGCGAGGCAGGGGCCATTGTTAATATGAACGACTTTTCTATAAGACCAGTTCATGCTATGCAAGACAATATGATTTTAAAAACAGGCAAGAATAGTTACCGCTTTATCCGAACCCCGCATTTACCTCACGGTTGGGATGCGGGTGTGATGTTTGAAGAAACAAACAAAACCCTATTGTGCTCTGATTTATTTCATCAAAACGGAGATGTGGTTAATTTAACCGATAAAGATATTTTAGGTGCACATAAAAGCTCCATGCTTGAATTTGAAAAGGGGCCTTTGATGGCATATACCCCCTATACGCATAACACTGCTAAATTGCTTAATTCCCTGGCAGCGCTTCAGCCAAAAACTCTTGCAACAATGCACGGTTCGTCCTTTCATGGTGACTGCCGCACAGCACTAACAGATCTTAATTTAGTGATGAAAGAAATTTGGGGTAGCGAAGAAAATTAAATAATACAACGTTATAAAACGGTAATCCCAGCCGCTAACATGTTACCACTGGTTACCTGCCGGTACATATTTTCAGTAGTTTTTGTATCGGAAAGTAAAATTTCTTAATAAAATATTGAGTAATTTTACTCATTGTATTGAGTAAAATGTAAAATATGTTTGAACGTTCTGTATTACAGCAACTTACAAATCGCATAAAAGAGCAAAGGCGTTTTATGCAAGTGGTTATTGGACCACGGCAGGTGGGCAAAACCACAATGGTAATTCAATTACTTAATAAGGTAACGATACCTTATTTATTTGAATCGACAGATGCAGTACCGGCTTCGAATGCGGTATGGTTGGAACAATTATGGGAAAGTGCAAGGTTAAAAATGGCGCTAAATCAATCAGAGGAATTTTTATTGGTAATTGATGAAATTCAAAAGATTGATAATTGGAGCGAAATTGTAAAACGTTTATGGGACGAAGATACACGGCAAAGCAAAAATATAAAAGTGATTTTGCTTGGCTCGTCCCGGTTGCTGCTGCAACAAGGATTAACGGAATCATTAACCGGTCGTTTTGAAACCATCTATTTAGGGCATTGGAGTTTTAACGAGATGCAGCAGGCATTTGGCTGGAACGCTGATCAATATGCCTGGTTTGGCGGGTACCCGGGCTCAGCTTCCCTGATAGGCGATGAAGAAAGATGGAAACAATACGTTGTTAATTCATTGATTGAAACAAGCATATCAAAAGATATATTAATGCTTACACGAGTGGATAAACCCGCTTTAATGAAACGGCTGTTTGAATTAGGTTGCTTGTATTCCGGGCAAATACTTTCATACACCAAGATGCAGGGGCAATTGCTGGATGCCGGCAATACCACTACATTATCGCATTACCTTAACTTATTAGATACCGCAGGTTTGCTTGCGGGGTTGGAGGTATATGCTGTTGACGCTATCCGCAAACGCGCATCAAGCCCTAAATTTCAGGTTCACAATACCGCGCTGATAAGTGCGCAGCGAAATGAATTTTTTGAAAAAATTGTTGAAAAACCGGCCGAATGGGGCCGGATTGTGGAATCGTCTATTGGGGCGCACTTAATAAACCATTCCTTAACAGAAAATTTCAAAGTATATTATTGGCGGCAAAGGAATGATGAAATAGATTTTGTTTTAGAAAAGCGCGGTAAGGTAATTGGCCTGGAAGTAAAAAGCAGCACTGCGGGAAACACCGCCGGCATGGCTGCATTTAAAAATAAATATAAGCCGCATAAAGTATTGTTAATTGGCAATAGCGGCATCCCGTGGCAGGAATTTTTACAAATAAACCCTGCGGAAATATTTAGTTGAAGAAAAACCCGGATAATATTTATTGTTCTATGATGGATAAGGGGGGCCCAATGCTATTAAGTTAAGGGAACCCTTATGATTTAGCCCCCTCTAAATCTCCCCCGGTTGGGGAGACTTTAGCTTCGTTCGCGGTGATTTTTTAAGTCCTCCCTACCGGGGAGGATTTAGGTGGGGCTAAAAAGCATTGGCGGACCGCATAAATTCCCTTAACTTAAAAGCATTGATGGCACCCCCGCTCGGCAAGATGTCTTTTCGCTTGAGCTGTAAATGTTTTGGGCCACGCGCAATTCAGTATTCGTTATAAAAAATGTAAGGTGTTGCAGGTATTCATTTGATAAAATGTATATTTGTACATATATTCATTTGTATTTGTGTAAAATTAATGAAGAGAACGGAAATCGACACTTTAATTAAATGGAAAAACTCGGCTGACCGGAAGCCGCTGTTGATACGTGGGGCAAGGCAGGTGGGCAAAACGTGGCTGATGAAGGCTTTTGGCAGGGATGAATATGCCCGGTGCGTTTATGTAAATTTAGAAAGCAGCAAAAACCTGAAAAACATTTTTACCGATGATTTCGACATTAAG
>DATCES010000367.1:0-2500 GCA_036509935.1 Mucilaginibacter sp. | reverse complement strand
AAAGAGTCTTGTTGCGCCATCCTGGTAAGCGTTTCTATTTTGAAATTTTTAAAATCAACTGTAATTGGCGCATTCATTTCCTGTGTGTCGCTGTTTATGCTAAGCAACTGGTTGCTGCTGGTTATTGAAAAATCTTTGGCCATTATGCCTTTGCCGCCAAACTGCAAAGCATTACCGGCATTAACCGCCCAGGGGGTATAATTCAAAACCAGCCCGTTTTGCAGAAAACTGAACTGGTACTCATTTGGTAAAATACTGAACACACCCGCCAGCCGGTACCTTTCTTTTTTACCGGCGTCGCGCACCTGCAGGCTGATATTCAGCTTATCATTTTGCGCACTGCCAGACAGGCTGATATTTAAAAGATCAAGTGATGAAGATGCTTTTATTTCATCGGCAGTCAGATTGTAGTTAAGTGCATTATTGCCGGTGTTAATGGCAAGTTTTAAATTATTAATAGTGTTTGTACCATAAACAACCCTGGGCATGGAGCCATTAACTACCAGGTCGCCTGTTTGGCTGTTAAAATGTCCGGTAATTAACACCGGGTCAAGTTTTTTTAATGATGGGATTAGTTGAGCGGTTAAAGGCATTTTAACCAGGTGCAGGTCGAACGTAAATTGTTGTGGCGAGTAACTGGTTTTTGCCTTTGTTGCCGCCTGCGCTGTTGCCGTGTTAAAATATTTATTGGTAACATCCTGCAAAGCAGCGCCTACTTCGGTCAGCTTATATTTTCCGGCCATGTGGGCATACAGCATTGGGGCCTTTAGCTTTAGGGTGGCGCTGTCGGCATTGGCTGTGGATACCAGGCTTATCGTATCTAACTTAATAACCTGCGATTTCTGGGCGATGAGCAGGTCGGTTACCTGAATATTGGCATTTAAATAACCAGGATCGGCAGTGGGTACATTGGCTACAATCTTGCCGTGTATCAGCATAGGGTCTTTTGAAAAATTCAGCTTTTGCAGGTTGATGCTATCAATCAGCAAAGTCGCATTTACCGAAGGGTATTTTTTATTCATATCGGCTTTGCCATCAAGGCTAAAATTAATATTGGGGTCTTTCATGCGGGCTTTGGCCATATAATTGCCGTTATTAGCAGTGCCCGAAAGCAACAGGTTTTGATAAGTATAGCCCTTTACATTTGCTTTTACAACATCTCCGCTGAATTGCAGGTTTGCCTTTTTTGGATCAAGCCCTGTGCCTTTTATAGTTGCGGTTAAAGTAAGGCTGCCCACATTTTGCGGCTGTTTTGTTAAAGCGCCCACATTCAAATTGTTTGCTTTTATGCCGGCAAAATAGGCGGCCTGTTCTTTGTTATTGCCGTTTTTAAGGGTTCCGTTTAAATCAACTGCTCCATAGCTGCTACGCAAGCCCATACGGGTGTTAAAGTTGTATATGCTTCCTTTAAATGTGCCTTTTAGGTTTAAGTTCGCCGGAATACTGACCGAAGATGGCATCAGCCCCGGCGAAACCAGTTTGGCTATATCGGCGCTGCCTGTGTTAAAATCGGCAATGGTAAGGTTGAAGTATGATTTTTTCACGTCAGGCAAACCCTTTATTGTTGCTGATGCTTTTATATGGGTATTGCTCAATCCGCTTATTTCCAGGCTGGGGATGTGCAAATCGTTTATTTTGCCGATCACCCGTCCGTCAATCCTGAAAACAGCGTTCGGGGCACTTTTAAAGGGATCGATGGTTGCCATTGAGGGAACAAGCAGCAAAACATCCTTCAGGGCCAGTCGACTGCCGTCAAGATTGGCATTAATAAATAGTTTGCCTAAATCACTGCTTAGCGATGCTATGGAAGGGTATCTAACCTGCAACTGCTTTTGTATAACAGTTTGTGGTGTTTCGAGATATAAATCATTTAAATATGAATTTTTTGGCCCGTATAAAAATGAGGTATGGAACTTTTTAATGATCAGCCCGCTTTTCTCATCAAATGAAAATGAATTTATCCTTCCCGAAATGGTATTAGGGTTATACGCAATATTTTCCGCACCGGCATTAAGGCTGCGGATATTTATATGCCCGAAATCAAGCCCTTTGGCCACAGGGTTTTGGGCATTGTTATCATACTTAATATCATCGTTGCTAAAGCTGATTTTATTTAAGTTAGCCGTCCATCCTTTTGAGCTTTGGGGCGATGCCACGAGGGTATCTAATTTTTTAACCGCTTTTATGATGGCTTTTTTAACGGATTCGGGTTTGGCAAATGTAATGGCTGCCTTTGTATTGTTTAGCTCAATATTTTTGATCCCAACCTTTTGATTTTTAAGATCGATCTTATCCATTTCTACCAAAAGTTCGCCCAGGTTTACTTTTGATGACATAGTATTGCTGCGGTAATCAACTTTTATTTTTGAAATATCAATGGTGCCCAGGTTAAGGGCTATATTTATGGGGGTAGTTGCCGTATCTATTTTCGCTTTTGCTATGGATTGCGTTGTAGGCGTTTGAATGATCCGGGCATCAACTCCCGACAAGCTGATCTTCG
>DATCES010000366.1:0-4257 GCA_036509935.1 Mucilaginibacter sp. | reverse complement strand
TTGAGGAAATTTTGTAGAGACGCAATACTTTGCGTCTCGGACCTGAATGTCGCGAAACCAATCTTAAATGAAATGATTCGTTCCGAGACGCAAAGTATTGCGTCTCTACAAAATTACAAAAATGGGCAACGTAAACTGGGGAATAATTGGTTGCGGCAATGTAACCGAAAAAAAAAGCGGGCCTGCCTTTAATAATATACCCGGCAGCAGGTTAGTGGCGGTTATGCGCCGTGATGCTGAAAAAGCTGCGGATTATGCCAAACGCCATGGGGTTGGTAAATGGTACAATGACGCGGAGCAGCTGATGGATGACCCTGGCATAAATGCGGTATCTATTGCCACACCACCAGCATTTCACCTTGAATATGCTTTGGCGGCTTTAAAAAAAGGGTTGAATGTTTATGTTGAAAAGCCGGTAACGCGCAATGCTATTGAGGCCAGGCAAATGGCTGATGCGGTTGGGCAAACCAATGGCCGGTTAACAGTTGCCCACTACCGAAGGGCATTGCCCATGTTTTTAAAAGTAAAGGAATTGCTTGAAAGCGGAACTATTGGCGAAATAAGGACGGTGCATATCCGGATGTGGAAAACATCCAGGCCTGACCTGATTGCCGATTCAGAAACGAACTGGCGGGTGGACCCGGAATTATCAGGCGGCGGTTATTTTCATGACCTGGCGCCGCATCAACTCGACCTGATGCTGTTTTATTTTGGGGAACCAGAAAAATACCAGGGCTTTTCGTTAAACCAATCGGGCTTAACACCCGCCGATGACCATGTTTGCGGACAAATATTGTTTAAAAACAAAGTGGTTGTAAATGGCTCCTGGTGTTTTAACGTTGCCGAAAGCGAGGTAACTGATACCTGTGAGATTGTTGGCACAAAAGGAAAGATCACCTTTCCGTTTTTTGGCACTTTTGTTAATTGGAAAAATGAATCAAACGAACAAACCCTGAATTTCACGCATCCGCAACACATCCAGCAACCTATGATAGGGAAGATAGTTGCATATTTTAATGATGAAGGCCAAAATCCCTGTTCAATTGAAGAAGCGGTAACATTGATGGATATTATTGATGCATTTACATTGAAACATAAGTCGTAGGGGCGCAATACTTTGCGTCTGCAATTTTTTCATTAAAAAAATATTATAATCCGATTATTCTTATCTTCAAACCGGCAAATATTTTTTTTATCTTAAAACTTTAATCCCTTTAATATGCCGGTAAAAAAAACCACAGTCCCGTTTTATGAACGACTCGCATTAGTGCTTGTAGGCCTTATTGCCATGGGTTACCTGATTATACTTGCAAAAGAAGTACTTGACCCCTTAGTTTTTGGGTTTTTATTTGCCATATTGCTGCTGCCTGTGGCTGATTTTCTCGAAAAAAAGCTCCGGTTGCCACGTACCTTGTCGTCCCTGGTATCGATACTTTTTCTTGTAACCTTTGTGGGTGGGATATTATACATGGTAGGTTCGCAAATATCCAGCCTTGCAAGCGACTGGCCCTTGCTCAAAAGCCAGGTGAACCAATCGCTTCGCGACCTTTCCGAATGGGGACAACAGATTTTTCATATTAACGCCAGCAAAGAAATGAGTTACCTGCATGATACTCAAACAAAAATTATTGCTTCGGGCGGCGATGTATTAAGCCAAACATTCGGGGCAATTTCTTCGCTTATGTTGTTTTATGTGTTTATACTTATATTCACCTTTTTTATATTATTATACAGGCGGCTGCTGCTTCGTTTTGCGGTATGGGTTTTCAGTGAAGAATATTCGGCAATTGTTCATGATGTTGTTGAAAACATCCAAAGCATATTAAGGCAGTATATACTTGGCCTGGTATTAGAAATGGTTGTAGTTGCAAGTTTGGCCTGTACAGCATTTTGGATAATCGGCGCTAAATATGCTGTACTATTAGGCATTATTGTTGGCCTGTTTAACCTGATCCCTTACTTAGGCATTTTCACCGCGTTGTTCTTAAGTACAGTAATCACATTTGCTACAGGGTCAGTAAAAGAAACGGCCTTAGTGGCGGGTAGTGTATTAAGTATCCATATTATTGATTCTAATTTCTTATTGCCCACTATTGTGGGTTCAAAAGTAAAACTCAACGCGCTTATAACTTTTTTGGGGATCATTACCGGCGAAATGATCTGGGGCCTTTCAGGTATGTTTTTGTCGATCCCGGTTATGGCCATTTTAAAAATCATCTTCGACCGTGTTGGAAGCCTAAAACCCTGGGGCTATTTATTAGGCGGTGGCGATGAGGATAAAAAATCTGTTGTTAAAAAAATGAAACCGGCTGTGGTGGATAAAGCGTGAGGAAAGCAGAAAGCTTAAGGCTGAAAGGTAAAAGCTTAAAGCAAAAAGCTTTTACCTTTCAGCTTTCTTTTTCTTACATCATGTGATAAATACGGATATAAATAGCTGTGCCGTAAGTAATTAATATAACGGTATTTAAAACAAGCAGCCAATTCAAATCAGGTTCTTTATATTTTTTTGCGGCACAAACGATAAGCAAACTGATAAAGCCCAGGATCAGTATTGCAGGGAATATCATTTCCCATTTATAATGGAATGACAAATAAATATGCTGCAATTTTGTTTGGTCGCCCATAAAAAAAGGAGGGACGACAGCTATCAGCAACAATAAAAAGAATAGACGGACAATAATTTTTGTTACAATGCGGTTTACTTGCATAATTTGCAAAAATAATACAAAATGCCACTTACCGGTCAGTCAAAATATCAATACAATTCTTGCTCAATTCTTTTAAACGGCTGTCCAGCGGGTTTAATCCTTGCCTGTCCTTTATATTTTTATAGAGTGTTTTTATAATTGCAAGCGTCTCGTCACTTGGATCGCAAGCCTGGGCCTTTTCCAGGTGTGGCAGCGCCTTGTTTACGGCGTTGGTATAATCTACGGTCAATTGCTCATTTAAAGCCTTATCATTTAATGAGGCATTCAATTTTTCTCCTATGGCCTTAACATTTTCAAGGTATAAGTAACCTAATGCGCGGTGGACCACGTAATAATCGGGAACTGCCGCAGCAACTTTTTCATAGTAGGGTAAAGCTTTGCTATGCTGGTCATTATCCTCATACATTTTCCCTACCGAGAAGTAAAAATTTATCCTGGCTTTTTCGGGCAGTTTATCTGCATAAGGCAAAAGGTTTTCGCCAAGTTTCATTATTTTATCCTGGCCGTCACCCTGGAACCTGGCATAATTGAAATCCAGGTACCGGTTGTAAACAGAATCAGCAGATGGCGTTTGTGCATAAGCAATCATGCTAATAAAACTTGGAAATAATAACAATAATATCCTTTTTAGCATTGCAGGGTAGTTGATTACGGTGTTTAATAATCTATTCATAATAAAGGTCAAACCTAATCAACTTATTAAACTGAATCAACAATTCACTTAATCAGTTAAATTTACCTTAGCTGCTTCCCAGCCAATAATTGCACATTTACGGGTAGCGCCCCAGTGATATTGCCCGGTTTCGCCTGTTGATTTAATAACACGGTGGCAAGGGATCAAAAAGGCCACCGGGTTACCGCCCACCGCGCCCCCTACCGCCCTGCTCGCGGCAGGTTGATGAATTGCGGCAGCGACCGATGAATAAGTAGTTAAACCACCCAGGGGTATATTAAGCAAGGCTTCCCATACCTTAAGCTGAAAACCCGTGCCTTTTAAATGCAGTTTAATATTTGACAATTGCGACCAGTCCTTTTTAAAAATGAACAGGGCGTTTTGTTGTATCAAATCAACCGTTTGGGTGTATTCTGCATTGGGGAATTGCGCCTGTAAGTTGTTAAATGCTTCGCCCCTTTCATCGGCGAAGGCCATATAACAAATCCCTTTTGTTGTTGATGCAACGATGATATTTCCAAAAGGGCTTTCAGCAAAGCTGTAATTGATTGACAGCGTTTTTCCACCATTTTTATACTCCGCCGGCGTCATACCTTCTATGGTCATAAACAGGTCGTGCAAACGGCCGGTACCTGAAAGGCCGGTTTCGAAAGCGGTATCGAAAAGCGTGGCTTGCTTATCTTTTAATATGGTTTTGGCATAATCCAGGCTCAGGTACTGCAAAAACTTTTTAGGGCTGATGCCCGCCCAATCAGTAAAAAGGCGCTGAAAATGGAAAGGGCTTAAATTCACCTTCCCGGCAAGTTCATCCAGGTTAGGCTGCTCTTTAAAATTGGATTTTATATAATTGATGGCATCGGCTATCCGTCGGTAATT
>DATCES010000365.1:0-2346 GCA_036509935.1 Mucilaginibacter sp. | reverse complement strand
CGTTACCAGCCATTTTTTGGTATTGCAGACCCAGGGCATCAAGTTTAGCGGCAACAAACGCCGATGTTTCTGCTTCGTGAAATGATAGTTCGGGGTGCGCGTGCAAGTGGCGGCGGTTGGCTACCACATCGTTAAAAATACTTTTTGATAATTGCTGTATCTGTTCTTTAATCATTTGCTGCATCGGGTTTGGATGTGTTTATCCTTTCGGGTATAATAAACAGGCTTGGAAATATATCGGTAAGTTCGTTTTCCAGCTTTTGGGCTTCTAAACGTGTCCTGAAATCCCCGGCCTGTACTTTAAAGTTTGGTTCGTTATAGGTAACATAGGTGTGTACCCCGGGAAATTCATTCATAAACTTTGCCTGCGCGTTATATGCCGCCTGCCTGTTTGAACCAAAAAAAATCTGGACACGGTAACCATTGGCAGTTTCCCCGCCGGTACTATTGTTATTATTAAGGAAAGGCCGCCGGGCTATCAGCGTATCTATCAGGGGGTCTTTTACAACTTCAACTTTGCCGCGGGTTTGGGCGGGTGAAAGGGCAGGGGTAAAAAAAATGCAGCAGGTTATTATGCTAAACTTAGTTATGATATAAGATGCTACATTTTTCATCGTTCTTTGTGAATAATTCCCGAACCTTTCTTAGCGCCCTCCCTACCGTAATGGCACTAACTTAAAATAAAAACACAAGGTTAAAATAATGTCGAATAATGAATTTCGAACACCGAAATTTCACTTTATCATTCATTATTCAAAATTCATTATTCGATATTAAATCTTTTAAGTTAGCGCCCTCCCTACCGGGGAGGGTTGGGAGGGGCTTATACCAACCCCACGCCATGGCAATTTTTATATTTTTTGCCGCTGCCGCAAGGGCAAGGGTCGTTCCTTCCAATCTTGTGCTCAACCCTAACGGGCATTGCTTTTTGTAATTCGCGCATATCCTGCATGCCGGCGCCATTGGCTTCACCAACGAGTTCAGGTTTCGATGTGCGCAGTTTCCGGAGGTCGAGCTTTGGCTGGGGTTTGGCCTCGCGCACCTCATCAGGCTGCTGCTGTACCGGGATCACCCCCCTGAACAGGAAGCTTACCAACTCCTTATTCACCGAGGCCAGCATCTGGCGGAATAGCTCGAAAGCCTCGAACTTGTAAACCAGCAAGGGGTCCTTTTGTTCGTAAACCGCGTTTTGCACAGATTGTTTTAATTCATCCATCTCGCGCAGGTGCTCTTTCCAGGCATCATCAATAAGGTACAGGGTAACATTTTTTTCAAATGATTTGAAAACCTCCTGCCCTTTATTTTTGATAGCTTTTTTAAGCGGAACAGATACTTGTATGCCATGCAGGCCATCGGTAAACGGCACTACTATGTTTTCTACAAATTCGCCCCGCGTTTCAAAAACATCTTTTAAAACCGGGTAGGCTTGTTTGGCAATGGCTTCCTGTTTACGTTTATAAAACTCTGTTACTTCGGCAAAAACACGGTCGGCCAACGCGTTAATCGAAATATCAACAAATTCATCGGCAGTAATTTCTATTTCCAGCGAGAACAGGCGGATCATTTCCAATACAAAACCTTCAAAGTTGTTTGCTTCTTTATACTCGGCTACCACGTCCTCTACCACATCAAAAATGGTATTGTTAATATCAACGTCCAAACGCTCGCCAAACAAGGCATTTTTGCGTTTCGAGTAAATAACAGTACGCTGCGAGTTCATCACGTCATCATATTCCAGCAAACGCTTACGGATACCAAAGTTATTTTCTTCTACTTTTTTCTGTGCGCGCTCAATAGAATTGGAGATCATGGAGTGCTGTATCACTTCCCCTTCTTCAATACCCATTTTTACCATCAGGTTCGATATCCTTTCAGACCCAAACAAACGCATCAGGTTATCTTCAAGCGATACAAAGAACTGTGACGATCCGGGGTCGCCTTGCCTGCCTGCACGGCCGCGTAACTGGCGGTCAACGCGGCGCGATTCATGGCGCTCGGTACCAACAATGGCCAAACCACCGGCATCTTTTACGTTAGGCCCCAGTTTTATATCCGTACCGCGCCCTGCCATATTCGTTGCAATGGTCACAGTGCTGCTTTGCCCTGCTTCGGCCACAATATCGGCTTCTTTCTGGTGCATTTTAGCGTTTAACACGTTGTGCTTAATACCGCGCAGCTTTAACATGCGGCTCAATAATTCCGAAATTTCAACCGATGTGGTACCCACCAGTACAGGGCGGCCGGCTTTTGTTAAATTATTAATTTCTTCGGCAACGGCATTGTATTTTTCGCGTACGGTACGGTAAACAAGGTCTTGCCGGTCGGCACGGCTGGTAGCCGTATTGG
>DATCES010000364.1:0-3806 GCA_036509935.1 Mucilaginibacter sp. | reverse complement strand
CTTTCCATTTGGATAGCTTCAGAGAAAAATGATTTTAACAAAAATGTGCCGAACTCCGTTTGTACATATTTTGAATTTGCTACCCTTGATACGGTTGAAATATCCATATTAATCCTGTCGGCAATGTCTTTCAGGATCATTGGCTTTAAATTCTTGTCGTTGCCCGTTAAAAAAAAACCGTACTGGTATTGCATAATGGCGTTCATGGTTTTTAAAAGCGTTTGCTGCCGCTGTTTTATGGCATCGATAAACCATTTTGCAGAATCGAGTTTTTGTTTTACAAATTGCACAGCCTCCTTTAATTTTTTATCCCTTTGCGATGCCTTCTCATAATGCTCAAACATCTCCTGGTACGAGCGGCTGATCCTAAGTTCAGGGGCGTTTTTTGAGTTTAATGTCAGGATCAGAAAACCATCGTTGTTAATGATATGAAAATCGGGGATTACTTGCATTTGCTTGCTGTTCACCTCGTTGGAATCGCCGGGCTTGGGATTAAGTTTTAAAATCTCGTTTATAACGCCGCGCAATTCAACCGATGACATGTTTAGCGATTTTTCAAGCTTATCGTAGTGTTTACGGGTAAACTCATCCAGGTAATGTTCAACAACCAATATCGCCTTTTTTACAATCGGATCGCTGGCATCTTTTTTTCGTAATTGAATTAAAAGGCATTCCTGCAAACTGCGTGCGCCAACTCCCGCAGGATCAAAACCCTGAATTACCTTCAGCATATCCTCAACCTCCTCATCTTTTGCCATAATGTTTTGCGAAAAAGCAAGATCATCTGTCAAAGACATTATAGGCCTGCGCAGGTAGCCGTCATCATCCAGGCTCCCTATTATTTGCTTGCCAATTCTAAAATCTTTATCTGATAGTGGCAATAGGTCGAGTTGCTGCTGCAAGCTTTCAAAAAATGAACTTTGTACTGCTATAGGTATTTCTTTACGGTCGTCTTCGTCATCTCCATTTTGATCGTAGCGTGAACCATATTCGTTTACATTGTCTTCTTGTAGGTAATCTTCAATATTAAATTCATCAGCCTCGCCTTTTTCCTCATCGCTGTTAAAATTATCGTCTTCAGGGTCGCGGTCAGGATACTGTTCTTCCGGCTCATTTAAGTTAGTGAGGCTAAGGTCTTCGAGGGCTGGGTTTTCTTCCAGTTCCTCTTTTATGCGGGTATCCAGAGAAACAGTCGGCACCTGTAGCAATTTAATAAATTGAATTTGCTGCGGGGATAGTTTCTGTAATAATTTTTGTTGAAGATTTTGTTTAAGCATACTCAGTTAATGCCAAAAATACGTCAATTCCCGTTAACATAAAAATATGTTGGGATTATCTGTGTAATCTATGGTTAAATGTAAAAGGAAATATTTTGTGTGTTCAACTCCGTAAATTATTATCTTTCCCAAACTTAGATTGAAATAGTACAGACACCACCGCCACCGGACCCGGAACCAACAAAAGAAGAGATGCTGCTTACAGAGATAAGGGATCTGCTTGCAAAAAAAGCTTGAGTTATTTATTCAGTAGTTGTTGTTTGATATTCTTAGACCAATAAACCAGCCCCTAATACGTTTTTGCCAATTTCGGATCGGTTAAAATTATATAGTCGTTATTTTTGCTGAACTTATTCCAGTCGGGGCTATCAAAATTTTCGTCATCAAATGTCGCGATATTAAGGATCCGGATTTTGTTGTCATATTTTTTTAATTGTGCGGCGGCGCCCATCTTTTCTTCGCTGTGAAAACTGCCGTTTAACTGAAATATTTTATACCCCCGATAGGTTTTTGCAAACCGGGCTATCGACCACCCCATGGTAGCATCCCACAGGTTTTGCGCCTGGAACATTTGCATACCATCCATGGTGCCATGCCCACCCATAATTTTCAAAAACTTTTCGTTATAAACCCCTGTAGCAGTATCAATAGGTAAAGGCGGCAAATAGGATTTGCCGGTTTTGTTTAATTGCTGCAAACTGGCTAAACCGAGGCGGTTGGCCATATTTACGTAACGGGCGGGGGCATTGGCGGCTATAACCGGGATGCTATTAGTTTTGGCCCATTCAATCAAAGGGCGGTAGTCTTCGTAATTATGCCAGGCACGGGCTTCGGTTATGAAATTTTTTTCGCGGATAAACCCATCCAAATATTCATTTAAAACATTTTGACAATCAGTTTCAAACATTTCCATTGATAAAGCGGTCTTGTAGGGATATTTCGCCGCCAGCTTTTTAAACAACATAAATTCTAAATAATGGTCGGTTGAATCATTATGTTGTTCTCCAAAAAATAAAACCCCGGCATTGGCCATGTCATTAACTATGTCATCCAACTTTACCGGTTTTTGCATTGCTGTGCTATAAATTTTATAGTGGGCCGATAAGGAATCCTGGGATAAAGCGCAGAAAGGCAGTATAAGGAGGAGGATAAATAATAGTTTCATTTTTGAATGAAGAGATTGTAAATATGGAATAACTTGTCAGTATTTTAGATATTAACGCCTAATATGATGCAATATAGGTAATACGGGTTATTTAAAATTAAAATATTCACAACTTCTACTACATTAACTACGTATTCCAACTCCGTTTGCGCTACCGGCCATTCGCAAAATATATTTGAAATGAAAAAAAAATACACTACATTTGCGCTCTTGTTTTAAAAACAACGAATAGAATAAAATAGCCATGAAAAGAACGTTTCAGCCCTCACAAAGGAAAAGAAGGAATAAGCACGGTTTCCGTGAGCGCATGTCAACAGCTAACGGCAGAAGGATTTTAGCGGCAAGAAGAGCTAAAGGCAGAAAAAAATTGTCAGTGTCCGACGAGCGCAGCCACAAAGCATAAAGCTGGTTGCTTTCTCCGAAACGGGGCTTGAACCAGTATTCTTTTAATTCCGGTTCAGATTAGCAACACGATGTACACTTTTAAAAAAGAAGAACGGTTATGTAATAAAAAGCTTATTGACGGGCTTTTTCATAGCGGTTCTTCTTTTTTATGTTACCCATTTACGGCTTCATGGTTGTTTATTGAAGGTCCGCAGCAATTCCCCGTACAAATTTTATTTTCAGTTTCAAAAAGGCGTTTTAAACGCGCAGTTGACCGCAATTTAATAAAAAGGCGTATGCGCGAAGCTTACCGGCTTAATAAGCAGGAATATTTGTATGACCTATTAAACAGCAAGGGTAAAAAAATTGTGCTTTCAGTGGGCTATATCGGTAAAGAAATTGCATCCAGCGATTTTACGGAAAAAAAAATGCAGAAGCTTTTATCACAACTTGGTGCGGAATTGGCAAAATGAATGCTATTGGCAATATATTAAAAACAGTAGTTGGGTGGTTTTTTGTTATCCTTATCAGGATTTATCAGTATTTTATTTCGCCGCTTACAGGTGCCTCATGCCGGTACACGCCTACGTGTTCGCAGTATGGGGTTGAGGCCATAAAAAAATACGGCGCCTTTAAAGGAGGATGGTTAACTTTAAAACGCATTGCCAGTTGTAATCCATGGGGAGGGCATGGGCATGACCCGGTACCATGATGCGGTAAAAAGTGTGTAGCCTGAAGCCCGAAGGCTTTAATAATAAGGAAAATAACTTCACACAAAAGACTTTCGACTTTTAAACATGAGCTTAATTTTACAAATTGAAACCGCAACTGCCTCCTGTTCTGTTGCTTTAGCAAAGGGTGGAAATGTTTTAGCGTTTAAACAGGTTAATGAGCGCAATATCCATGCTAAAGCAATAACCTTATTTGTTGAAGAATTGATTGCCTCGCATGGGATAAAGTACAGTGACGTGGATGCCATT
>DATCES010000363.1:0-3616 GCA_036509935.1 Mucilaginibacter sp. | reverse complement strand
TATATCCTGTCTTTATTTTTATGAAATTCGTCATAACTTAGCTCATTCTGTATCCACAACAACATCAATATCGCGGCAGCCATACCAATTGCAAGGCCTATAATGTTTGTTGCAGAAAAACCTTTATTACGCAACAGGTTCCGCAGAGCAATTTTGAAATAATTCTTTATCATGTCATTTGCATTAAACTATCTGTACTCTTCCCCGAAAGGAGGAGCTACAGAGGCAATTAAACTAACCAACTATTAATTGTGATCTTCATATCATAATATTTTCCACTACCGTTTGTCCATCCAGTAGTCTGATGATGCGGTGGCTGTAGCGGGCATCGTGTTCAGAGTGTGTAACCATTATGATGGTTGTCCCCTGTTCGTTCAGGTCGGTTAACAACTCCATCACTTCGTTGCCATTGCTGCTGTCGAGGTTACCGGTGGGCTCATCCGCCAGTATCAGCTTTGGTTTATTAACTACGGCCCTTGAAATAGCCACACGCTGCTGCTGGCCGCCCGATAATTGCTGCGGATAGTGGTTGCGGCGGTGCATAATCTGCATCTTATCCAGCACTTCTTCCACCCTTTTTACACGTTCGGATGATGGTACGCCGGTATAGATCAATGGCAGTTCCACGTTTTCAAATACGGTAAGTTCATCTATCAGGTTAAAGCTCTGGAACACGAACCCGATATTATGTTTGCGCAGGTCGGCCCGTTTGCGCTCGGTAAAATGGGCCACTTCAACGCCGTTGAAAATGTAGCTGCCTTCATCCGGGTCGTCAAGCATGCCCAGTATGTTCAGCAATGTTGATTTACCGCAGCCCGACGGGCCCATTATGGCAACAAATTCGCCCTTTTTAACTTCAATAGATAGCTTGTTCAAAGCAATTGTTTCTACCTCTTCGGTGCGGTAAAATTTTTCCAGATCTGTAATTTTTATCATTTTTGCCTCCTAAACCCTATCCGCTAAATGGCGGGGATTTGATTTTATGTTAATTAATTTAGTTCATTAGTTCATTAGTTCATTTGTCCATTGGGAGTTCATAGTTGATGTATTATCGCCTTTTTCTGTAGCTGCTATAAACTATCAACCATGAACTATGAACTACTTCAACACCAGTATCTGGTTGTCACCATAAGTTTCATAGCTTGACGTTATAACTTTATCACCAGGCTCTAATCCGCCAATCAATTCGTAATAGTCGGGGCTTTGCCTATTTATCTGTATATTCACCCTATAAGCGGTTTTGCCATCTTTACTAAGTTTAAATATCCAGTTGCCGCCTGTTTGCTGGTAAAAACCGCCTTTGGGCAATAGCAGCGCGGGCGCTTCATCGCTGAAAGCAAGCCTGATCTGCAATGTCTGGCCTTTCCGCAACCCCGGGGGCACTTTCCCAACGAACGACATGTCCACATTAAATTGCCCCGCAACTACCTGCGTAAATACTTTTTTAACCATCAGTTTAAAGCTGTTGTTGTCGTTATCTGTATAATAAGCCGTTAGGCCGGGGATAACCCTCGATATATAATGCTCCTCAACGCCGGCCCTAATCTTAAAACCCGATAGCACATCCATTTGCCCTAATTGGTCGCCGGGTTTTTTATCCTGCCCTATCTCCGAGTCAAATGAGGTTAACTGGCCGCCAATAGGCGCCCTCAGTGTCAGGTCGCTAACCTTTTTCCGTAAAAGTTCCAAAGTGGTTTTCATCTGGGCGTATTGCTCTTTTGCCTGGATGTCCTGCTGGTGTACCAGCGCAGTATCCTGGCTCAATATTTTCTTTGTCAGCTTTATTTTTTGCTGCTGGTATTGGTAAGTATTTACCGCTATCTGGTATTCCTGCAAACCAATGGCCTTTTGTGCATAAAGCGCCTTATCCAGTTTGTAAACCCTGTCAGCATCTTTATAAGTATTCTCTACATCAGCCATACTGGTTAGTTTTGTTACGGTATTTTGCTCTGCCGCATTGTGCGATATTTGCATTTGCGTTTGCTGCCCGTAAACAGAAGTTTCCTGGTTAGCTAATGTAAGTTCAAGGTCGGTATTTGTTAATTTTAAAATAGGGTCGCCCTTTTTTAATATCGCGCCGTCCTCAACAAATTTCTGTTCCACCCGCCCGCCATCAGTGGCATCAAGATAAATAGTAGTAAGCGGCATTACCACGCCGTTAATAGGGATAAATTCCTGGAACGGCCCCCTTTTTATTTCGCTTATCGTTAAACGTTCGGTTTCAACATCAAGCTTGCTTTTTCCCGAGTTAGAATAAATTGCGCCGGCAATAAGCAAAACAATAGCCGTTATGCCGCCAATAGTTAGTAATCGTTTGGTACTCCAGATCTTCTTTTCAATTATTCTGTCCACGGTATTTTTGTTATAATTTGTAATTGTTTGGTTAATGGTTATAAAAATATATGCCACAAATTAAATAGCTGTTTTTCAGCATTTTAAACATACAATGCAATATCGGGGCGTACGCTTATGTTACACAAGGTGTACGGTTATGATACAATTTAATTTAATGGCCTTCTTAATTTGTTTGATTGTTCATGGTTCATAGTTCATGGTTAATGGTTAATATTTAGCGGTTTATAAATAAATAGCATATTTTGCATATAATTAGCATAATAATTGAGTTTGTATTGATGATTGACTTTTGCAATTTATCTCTTTTTGCAGGGAAAGTTAAGCACCATCAACAATCAATTAAAATTATTGAATATTTGCAGAATAGAGGATGATTGTTAATGAATGTTGCATTTACCGAAGCAACTTCTGCCATGAACGACGAACTATGAACTATGAACTATGAACTATGAACTATGAACTATCAACTATGAACTAAAAGAATGACACTAAAAAAATCTACCGTACTAATTGTTGATGACGACACGGATGTGCTTACCGCCGTAAAGCTTTTGCTGAAAACAGAAGCGCAGGAGGTTATTACTGAAAAAAATCCCGAAAACCTTAACTGGCTGTTGCAGCGCAACCAGGTTGACCTTGTTTTGCTGGACATGAACTTTAACAGCGCCATAAACACCGGTAACGAGGGCCTTTACTGGCTGCGTAAGATTAAAGAATGGAAACCCAATGTTTGCGTTATTATGATAACCGCTTATGGCGATATTGACCTTGCCGTACGGTCGTTAAAAGAAGGCGCCAATGATTTTATTGTTAAACCCTGGCATAACGAAAAACTGATAGATACGATAAAAGAACTGCTGGATAAAAAAGAAGGCGTTAAAACCGTTAAAACATCAGTAAAAAATACTGCAGGCGATACATCCATACTTGGCGATTCGGATGTAATGCAGGATATTTTTTATAAGGTAAATAAAATTGCCCCTACCGATGCCAACATTTTACTGTTGGGCGAAAACGGCACCGGCAAAGACCTGATGGCAAAAGCTATACATGAACGCTCCCTGCGCGCCGATAAACCTTTTATTAAAGTTGATGTGGGCGCACTGACGGACACCTTGTTTGAAAGTGAACTGTTCGGCCATAAAAAAGGCGCTTATACCGATGCGAGGGAAGACAGGACAGGCAGGTTTGAAGAGGCACAGGGCGGCACTTTATTTCTGGATGAGATTGGCAATATCTCCCTGCAGCAGCAGGCAAAGTT
>DATCES010000362.1:0-5927 GCA_036509935.1 Mucilaginibacter sp. | reverse complement strand
TAAAATGGAAAGAATACAATTTGTTCAAGAAGCATTAAGGGAAATAGATGCCAAATATGACAGCTTTTTTAGACCTATTAATAAATCAATCTGTATGTATCTCGACATAAAAGAAAGTATAGAAGGTGGCTGGGTAAACGTGACAGTAAAAAAAAACGCCGAATTACCCCCTCAAATAGTTGATGAAATAAAAGAGCGATTTTTTATAAGGAATTAACCTTGTCCGAACTCATATATAGTTACCTAACCAAATGAAAAAATCAATACTTATAACCGTAATAACTTTTATCTGCTTATTGGGTAAGGCTCAAAATGCAGTCCATTCTCAGACTATTATTGAAAAAGCAAAATTACGAGTGCAAACTTATATTAAATCAGAAGCTTTGTACCCAAAGAGTTATTTGCCTGTAAATTGGAGCGACATTTGGGTAATTAACAAACGAGGAAATAATGATTTATTAGTACGAACTAATGATACTGCTATAAATATGAAAATAGACAGTTTAATCGCCTTAGAAAACGAATCCCCTAGTTATGAACATATAGGTACCGTTTATACTCTTGTACATACTTTTAAACTAAAAACACGTAGCAAGGAAATAGTTTTAAAAATTTATACGTTCCATTTAGATAGCAATATGGATATTATACACGTTGATAAAGGCACCCCAGAGGAACAACTTGAGAATATCAAAGGCATTATAGCGCAAGAACAAAGGAAAAAGCAATTAATAGCCGAGATTGGGCAAATGAAAATCGAAGATATAGACAAGAAGCCATAATTAATCCAAAAACTAACCGCAAATTTTATTTACCTTAAATTTCAAAATCATGGATACAAACGAGTTAATGCTTTATTAATGACGAGAGCTAAAACAGATGAAGAATTCAAAAAACAACAGGAAAAAGAGGAGAATTCAAACACGACACATTAAATTACCACTTCTTTATGGAAGAACTTACACCTATTCAAAAGCTTGATTATGTATTGTATTATATAAAGAACTTAAAACATGAACAGGTTAGCGACGCAACGATTATCGCTTTTTCGATAAACTCAAGAGTACAAGAAATAGTACCAGAGGTTGAAGCTTTAATGATAATCAAAAAGTTAATCAAGGATGGTTACGTTAATGATAGCGACACTAATGAGCATGGTATAAAGCAATTATCAGTGAGTTTTGAGGGTTCTGTATTTATAGAAAGAGGGGGGTATAGCGATCAGGCTTTAAGAGACGCAAACGATACCGAAAAACAGAAGCGTGAGATTGTCCGACTAAGGAATTTAGACATTCATTCTGAGGAAAACCAAAAGAGTTTAAACAGGTTGACTTTGTGGCTTGCATTAGGTTCTGGCGCTCTTGCCTTGATTGAATTGGCGAAAATATTAATGCCCGCTTTTCAATATTACTGCCATTGCCAGTTTGTTTGGCAAAAATGAGATTTTTAATCTCGTCTCCAGTTTAGATATAGACTATACCAAATACGACTATCCCATTAAGGGACAGCCGTTAATGTAACATATATTAAAGAAAATAATTAAACAGTATTGGTTTAATCCATTTAATGAATGAATTTATCAGCCAACCAAATTTAATGTTTTTCGGTTAAGCATAATCATAATGTTCAATTTTAGGAGGGTTTTGAAGAAAGGCTTTTTTTGCAATACCTAAATCAAAAGATGATTGTAAGCGCACCCAAAACTTAGCCGATCCACCAAATACAGCTTCTATTCTTAATGCAACATTAGGCGTTATTGAGGCCTTGCCATTCATTATATTAGATAATGTGGGCCGGGTAATTCCTAATAAGCCCGAAGCTTTACCAATTGTTAAACCCCGCCCGTCAATCAATTCCATTTTTAATATTTGGCCTGGGTGCGATAATTCCATATTTCTTTCCATTTCAGTAAATTTAATGTGTGTCTGAATAATCTAAATCAAAAGCGTTTTTGTTTTCAAAATTAAAATTTAACATCATTCGTTTTATTAATAATGACATCTTCGTGCATGGCGACGAGATTGCCACGTCGCTGCCTGCCTTACGGCAGTCTGGCTTCTCGTAATGACAATTATTTATTTTCCCATAATTAACATTATGTTAAGTAATAATATAAAATAAAAGGGAGCCTGTTTAAAGCCCCCCTTCTATTTTATTTTTTTGCAGCCGGCAAGGCGTCAATCTGCTTTTTCAGGTCATCTGCTTTTGCCTTGTTATCGGCGGCATGTGCGGGATCATATTTTCCCCTGTAATAATTTCTCAAGTTACTAAGCGCGTCAACAGATTTTGCATCCAGGTCAGCTGCTTTTTGCAAATACGGTTTTGCCAGGTCAAACAGTTCATCGGCTTTCATACGCATCGCTTCATATTCTTTTTGTTTATTGGCGGGTAAATTCCTGGCCACATTATAAATATCAATCGCAGGCCTCATTAAACAATACCCTAAATTCAAATTTGCGTCAAAATAATCGGGATTTATGTCAACAGCTTTTTTATAAAGATCAACCGCCTTTCCGTAATTTTCAACCGCTGTTTTGATTAAAGCCGTTTTGGTTGCATCATCTTTAGCTTTTGATGCCTTGTCGTCAGTAGCATCTGCAATACGCGAATAAGTTAAACCTTCATAATAATAAAGTGTTTTATTTTTAGGGTCGTTTGCAATTGCGGCCTGTATTTTCCCTAATATTTCACTTTCTTTACCTGCCTGCAAACCTATCCTGATTTCCAATTCGCGCAGTTCAGTATTTGCCGGGTATTTGGCCACCCCTTCTCCTATGGTTTTTAACGCATCGGCAGTATCCTTACTAATTACATATAAAGTAGTAAGGTACTTATAAACTTTATCATTGGCCGAGTATTTGGTGGTTAACAGCGTTTTATAATTTGTGATAGCGACCGGGTAAAACTTTGGATCAGTATTGCCCGCGTTGGCAGCCGCAAGCGCAGTATAAAGTACGGCAGAAGTATCCTCCGGAAAAATCTGCCGGTAAGCATCAAATGATTTATAAGCCACGTCATATTTACCGGTTTGGTACTGCTTAACCCCTAATGACGAGTAATATAAAGCAAGATAGGTATCAGCTTCATTTAGCAGCTTTTTATTTTCACCCTTCGTGTCCAATTCTTTAGCTTTTTTTATCGCATCCTGCGCAGTAGTTAATAGTGGCGCTGCCGTAGCCGGTATGCTGTCCTGGTAAGCAAGGGCACCATATATTGCACCTTCTAAAGCATACGTTAGCGGCAACGATGCTGTTTTTTCGTTAACTGATGCTTTATCAATGGAGATTTTCGCATTATTAAGACTTGTAGTGGCTTTAGCAGCCAATACTGCCACTTTGGTGCCTTTGGCTACATCGTAACTATTATATTCGTCCTGCGCGTTGTTTAACTCTTTTTTTTGTGCAAACGTTGTTGCTGTAACCAAGCCTAACAGGCCTGCCATCAAAAGTTTGATTTTCATAATTTATTATTCCTGATTGGTTAACTGTTTTAATTGATTATTTATGCTTTTTATTTTATCCTGATTTCCTGTTTGGGCATAAACTATTTTTAATACCTGCAGGCAATTACCATCATTTGGCGATATCTCATTTGCCTTTTCGAGCCATTGCACTGCCCTGGCCGTATTTTGATCGTTACCCCGCTCCCGTTTCATTTCACTTTGTTTAAAATATAACAAACCGAGGTCAAATACCGGCCCATACGCAGAACTATTTAACTCAATTGCGTGTAAGTAAAGTGATTCCGCCTTGTCGTACTGATTCAAATGATCGTAACAATTTGCAGCAACGAACGAAATATCGGCGTTATTTGTATTAATATCAAGCAATGCCGGCAATAATTTTACTAATGAAAGATAGTCTTTTTTGTTATTATAAATATTGGCTTCGTCCAGCAATAATGATTTGTTATTAGGTAATACCTTACGGCCCTTTTTTACTACCTCAAGGGCGGTAACAGTATCCCCAAATGATTTATAGATATTTGACGCAGCTTCCACATACTCTGCCTTTGTATTGTCGCCTCCAATTAAGTCTGTGTAATATTTTGCCGCTGCCTGTAAATTACCAAGTTTATTATTTGAATAAGCAATATAAGCGTTTATTTTTTGAAATGAAGGCGCATATTTTTTTGCACGCTCAAAAAAATCCAGGGCGTTAACAAAATCAGAGTTATTCTCATAAACAAAAGCCTTTCGGATACAAACATCAGCCAAACAGTTTTTAGCGTATTCCATGTCCACATCGAACTTGTAAATTTTTTTCCTGGAGGATAGATTATCTACCAGTTCCGAAGTTTGCGAAAAAAATGACTCCGGCTGATTTAACTTATTTAAAGTGTCCGTGTATAAGATAGCGGAATAAACCACCGCTTTATAAACGTTTCTCTCGAGGTCGAGGGAGTCTGCAGACGCTTTAACCAGGCTATCAACCGTTTTTTTTGCATTACCTAAAAATTTAAGGTCTTTTTTTTGTTTGTAGAAAGCAAGATTGTTCACCACCATTTTAAGCGCCTCTGTTTGACTAAACGCTGTAAAAGTGGTGAACAATACTAATAAAACCGATAGTAAAATTTTACGGCCTTGCATTTATCTATTCATTTGTATCAATATCTTTAGTTTCATCCGTACCATCCCCTGTTGGGCCGGTACTGTTATTTTCAGCATTTTCATCAATTTCTTTCTCTTCCTCCTCATCATGCTCAATTTTTGCTACTGACGCAATCTCATCATCGCCTTTCAATGTAATTAACCTCACGCCCTGTGTTGCCCTTCCCATGGTCCTTAACTCACTTATCGCCATCCTGATAATAATGCCTGATTTATTGATAATCATCAGGTCTTCTTTATCAGTAACACCTTTTATGGCAACAAGCTTCCCGGTTTTATCGGTAACATTTAAAGTTTTAACACCTTTACCGCCCCGGTTTGTTACCCTGTAATCGTCAATATCTGTACGTTTGCCATAACCTTTTTCGGATACTACCAAAACAGTAGTTTCGGGGTTATCAATACTTATCATGCCTACAACTTCGTCATTCTCATCTTCAAGCGTTATACCGCGCACGCCGGTAGCGGTACGGCCCATCGGCCTCACTTTCGATTCGTTAAAGCGGATAGCGCGGCCTGATTTTAGCGCCATAACTATTTCGCTGCTGCCGCTGGTTAAACTTGCTTCTAAAAGCGAATCCCCCTCGTTAATATTTATCGCGTTTATACCATTCGCGCGCGGGCGTGAATAAGCCTGGAGCGATGTTTTTTTGATGGTACCTTTGCGGGTACACATAATAATAAAGTTGTTTTCGAGGTATGCAGTATCTTTAAGGTTTATGATCTTAATATAGGCTTTGATATTTTCCTCTTTAGGGATATTGATAATGTTTTGAATGGCACGGCCCTTTGACGTACGCGACCCTTCCGGGATTTCGAACACCCTGAGCCAGAAACATTGGCCCGACTCGGTAAAGAAGAGCATGTAATTATGATTCGATGCGATCAGCAAGTGCTCAATAAAGTCGGCATCGCGGCTATTGCTGCCGATAGCTCCTTTGCCGCCCCTGCCCTGCCTGCGGTATTCTGTTAACGGCGTACGCTTAATATATCCTTCGCGCGAAATGGTAATTACAACATCTTCATCCTCAATAAAGTCTTCGGTCTGCATTTCTGCGGATGAATGTATCATTTCGGTTTTACGCTCATCGCCATATTTATCTCTGATCTCTATCAGTTCATCCTTAATAATCTGCATCCGTAAACCTTCATCAGCCAAAATAGTGTTTAAATAGTCTATCAGTTTCATTAAGCCGGCATACTCATCTTTAATTTTATCGCGTTCAAGACCGGTTAACCTTCTTAAGGTCATATCTAAAATAGCGCGGGCCTGTATATCTGTTAACCCAAACTGGGCAATTAAACCTTCCCTTGCATC
>DATCES010000361.1:0-2973 GCA_036509935.1 Mucilaginibacter sp. | reverse complement strand
ACAATTTTAAATACTACGAACAGATAAAAGGCGTAACCCAAATGATGCGCGCCCCGCAGGCCAGGTTGCCGTATGATATAGCGATTAATTAGGATTGGAATATATTTATTGGAAAGCTGTTCGCCAATTGGGGATGGCTTTTTTTGTTTTTAAACATGGTCTAAAATAACTTTCGGGTCTATATTCAATTTTCGATAGAGCGCTTTCAAAAATAAAACATCTGGCTGCCGTTTACCTGTAAGTATCTGTGACAATTTAGGCTTGCCTATATCAAGCCTGTCTGCCAATTTAGCCTGTGAAAGCTTATTCTCATACATAAACAGCTCAACTACCTCTGGCAATGATTGTGGCTGTTTAACCGGTTTAAGATGCAAAATTTCATCTTCATATTTTTCAGCAGCCAGCGCCATACTTTCCAATTCTTCCAATTCTTCGGGTTCCAAATTGGCCTCTCCTTTATTCATCAATTCATAAATGGCTATCATCGTTTCATGGTAGCTTTTATCAGTTGAAATTAAAAATTCCTTTCCCATATCTTCCTTTTTTTGAAACAAAAATTGTTTCCAGTATTTCAAAAATAGTAATAATTTTATGCAAGTTTTTAAAGTTAGGACAGCCCTTTCCTTATTATCCGTTTTTTAGTGAATAATATTATGTTAAAAAGAAACAACGCACTAATTATTGCGAGAGGATTAGCAGCCGGGATTATTAATTGCGACTCTGTGCAAATTGGTGCAGATAATACAGCTGCAATTAATTCAATTGTTGCACTTGCTGGAAATCTTCCTGTTAACCCTCCATTTGAAATTCATCCTTATTTGAACACCTATATTATGGGTGAATACAAAAAATATATTATTGGCACTTTCCCACCAATTAGCTATTTAATAGATCATCCCCTTGTCGTTGCAGCAGTGATAGCAGCGCTTATTCAGCCTGGTCCAGGTGCAGATATTAATCCGCCAGCTATCCCTTTTTATCACGGAAATGCCGGTGATATGTGGAAATATCTATTAACTCCTGCTGAAAACAATATATTAAACCTTACAGTTGGTCGGAACAATAAAAAGAATTATCTAATCAATTTCCTGCACGTGAATGAGATCAACTATTGTGATATAATTAAAAACACACAACGATACCTAAATAATGCTGGCAACTACGATTTTACGGATAAATGCTTAAACAATATTTGTATTAATCAGGAGCTCATATATAATGTTTTAATCAACTTTAAATCCGAGTATTTACTTTTTAATACAGGCAGTACAGTTTCTACACCTCCAGGTGGGCTTAAAATACATATAAATGCAAATCCAGCCAATCCAGCCGGGAGCGTGAATGTTAAGTCAAATACGAAATCCTTTGACCTTTTTGTACGGGGGTGTCAAGATTTGGGGTTAAAAGTTGAACTTCAAATACAAAACGGCCCAACGCCATTTTTCCGCTGGACTGAAATAAATTTTGTAAATAGGGTTTTTTTGCAAGCTAATATGCACAATAAGGTTGCCTTTGAAATGCGGATTTCAAGGACAGAAAAAACTGTGGATCATAATCTAAAGGACTTTACTGGAGATAGAATATTCACTGTTATCACAGGGCCTTCGCCTTCAAGAGCAGCAATGAGGGGCATACAAAAAAATATTAACTTTATGAATTGGTGGGCTCTACATCCTCCGCCCAATGATGCATCAGCTTTCATTACTTATATTTATCAAACCTTTAGATTTGGACCAATTGCTGCCCTTTATGCTTTAAACGCATAATTTATAAATCCAATGTACCTTAAATTATATTGAATGGTGCAGTTGAAAGGCGAGAACAATTAGATGAGAATTTTATCCTATATCATACCAAATAGTTTATGGATTACTATATGGGATGTTAGTGAAAAGATTGAAGAGGCAAACTCATTAATCAATAAACTCCAAATATACTTTAATAATGAAACTCCTAAAAATTCTAAAAAAAAAACTAAAATATATTGATATAAACTTTTGTTCCATAAAATAACCACCACAATCCCCTCCCATTACAACGCGCTTTTGTATTTTTACGCTTCAAATAAATTATGGAAAACAAACCCATAGCCCGTAAGCTCCGCCTGTTATCGCAACTGATGGAACTGTATGACGAAAACCAGTTTAAAATACGGTCGGTTGCCAATGCAGCTTTTAAAGTTGATAAGCTGCCCTACCCTATCGCGGGCAAAACTTTTGAACAACTTGAGAAAATTGACGGCATTGGTAAAAGCATAGCCGCAAAAATTACCGAACTGCTGCAAACAGGCACCATTGCCGAAATGGAAACTTTGCTTGCCAAAACGCCTGCCGGCGTTATTGAAATGATGGGCATTAAAGGTATCGGCCCTAAAAAAGTAGCCATTATATGGCATGAACTGGGTATTGAAAACACCGGCGAGCTTTTTTATGCCTGTAATGAGAACCGGCTGATTGAGGCGAAAGGTTTCGGGCTGAAAACCCAGGATGATATACGCAAGACGATTGAGTTCAGGATGGCCAGTGATGGTAAGTTTTTATATGCGCAGGTTGAGCCCGAAGCCAGGGAACTGCTGCAAAAAATAAAAAATGTTTTACCGGGTGCATTGGCTGAATTTGCGGGCGAATTCCGCAGGTGTTGCGAGATCATCAGCGGTTTGGTTATATTGATAGGTGCAAACGATCAGTTAAATGCGATAAAAACGTTGCAGCAATCAGAAATATTAGGGGATATAAAGATTGATGAAATTCATTTAAGTGGCAAATTGCCGACCGGCTTGGAAGTTGATATTGTTTTTGTGGCGCAAGTAGATTTTTATGACGAATTATTTGTGCAAACCGGCGATGACGCGCATATCAAAGCTATACTGACGAGGACAACCGAAATGATAGACCAGCCGGAAAGTGAAGAAGCTATTTATAAAAATGTCGGTTTGGCCCTTATACCACCCGAATTACGCGAAGGCGATGTTTT
>DATCES010000360.1:0-3172 GCA_036509935.1 Mucilaginibacter sp. | reverse complement strand
GTTGAAGGGATATTTGTAGTGCTGGACCATAAGGCGAAAGAGGTTGGGATGGGGAATTTTAATAAGATGAGCAAGCTCGGCATGATTAAAAGGGCGTGCATGGTTAATGGCAAAGGGATTTTTTTTGCCAAACTCATCATTATCACCGGTTTGCTCCCGATTTTTAGTTTCCAGAAGGTAGAGGGTAAGATGTTCTCCCCTTTAGCCTGGACACTTGGCTTCGCGTTATTAGGCGCCGTTATAATGACATTTACCTTCGTGCCCGCTTTAGCAAGTGTATTGCTTAATAAGGACGTTAAAGAAAGGCACAATATTTTTGTTGAATTTATAACGCGCAACGCCATGCGCTTTTACTCGGTATGCTTTAAGGGCCGGAAATTAGTTTTTCCGATAGCTATTGCCGCATTAGCCGTCAGTTTGTTCTCCTTTACATTTTTAGGGACTGAATTTTTGCCCGAATTGAACGAAGGCGCAATTTATGTACGCGCCACCGGCCCACTGAGTATTTCGCTGAAGGAATCAGTTAAGCTGGCCAACGAAATGCGTAGTATCTTCCTCAGTTTTAATGAAGTAAAACAGGTAATGTCGCAAACCGGCAGGCCGAATGATGGCACCGATGCCACCGGTTTTTATAACATTGAGTTCCATGTGGACATTTACCCGCAGGACCAATGGAAAAGAAAGGAAACCAAAGAAGAGCTTATTGCGCGGATGCAGGAAAAATTAAAATATATCCCCGGTATTGACCTTAACTTTTCACAGCCTATTTCTGATAATGTTGAAGAAGCGGTATCAGGTGTTAAAGGCTCCATCGTGGTGAAAATATTTGGCGATAATTATAAATATATTGAAAACAGGGAGCAAAGCATTTACAACATTTTAAAAGGGGTAAAGGGTATTGAAGACCTGGGCATTATCCACAATATGGGGCAGCCTGAATTACAGATTGACCTGAACCAGGAAGAAATGGCCCAATACGGCGTTACCGCGGCAGATGCCAATGCGGTAATTGAAATGGCCATTGGCGGCAAAGCCGCAACACAGATATATGAAGGCGAACGTAAATTTGATCTCAGGATACGCTACCCGGAAGATTTCAGGGATAATGAAGAAGCCATCGGCGACCTGCGCGTACCAACGCTCAATAACAATACGGTGCCGCTCCGTGAGATTGCCGGCATAAAAAAAATAAGCGGGATAAGTATGATATACCGCGATGACCACCAGCGCTATGGCGCTATTAAGTTCTCCATACGCGGCAGGGATATGGGCAGTACTATTAAAGAAGCGCAGGATAAAGTTGATGCGCAAATTAAATTGCCAAAAGGGTATTCGCTGCAATGGGCAGGGGATTTTGAAAACCAGCAGCGTGCCACTAAAAGGCTTAGCCAGGTGATACCCATCAGCTTGCTTATCATCTTTTTTATATTATTTATCCTGTTCGGCAATTTCAGGGACTCGCTCCTGGTACTTAATAATGTCCCTTTCGCAATTATGGGAGGGATACTGGCCTTGCTGGTAACGGGGGTAAACTTTAACATTTCGGCAGGTATAGGGTTTATTGCGCTGTTTGGCATTTGTGTACAAAACGGGGTTATATTAATTACAAAATTTAAAAGCAATATCACGGAGTTAAGGCACCATACTTCCTGGACCTCATTTGCAGTAGCTATAAAGGCAGGGGTTGAAGACCGTTTGCGCCCTGTTGTGATGACCGCCTTGATGGCGGCCATTGGTTTATTGCCCGCAGCTATGTCCAATGGCATCGGATCAGAAGCATCAAAGCCCCTGGCCATTGTAGTAATAGGGGGCCTGGTTACCAATACCATATTTAATCTTTTTATTTTCCCGATAGTATTTTTCTGGTCGTACCGCAAACGGGTTGAAAGCGGGATAGTGAGCAGGATATGATCCATCGCACAAATTGCCGCTGACATTATATACCCCCGTTACCCACCCGAATTAAAAACCCCGTTAGCCGGCTGGCTAACGGGGGTAACTATTTAAACCTCAAAATTATATTACTGTACCTCAATAGTGCTCCTTAATTTTGATCCGTCGGGATATAAACCTGATATGGTTAACAATCCGTTTTTAATGTTGTTCAACGCATGGTCCATGTCATCGATACTGGTTATGGGCTGCTTGTTGATGGCAGTAATTACTGATCCTACCGGCACATCGGTAGCATCAAACAAACCACCGTCCCTAACCTGCGTAACCAATACGCCTGCATTAACATGGAATTTTGCTTTTTGCACGGCATTAAGCGGTATAAAGCTGGCGCCAATCCTGTTGAACAATTCTTCGGCTGATTTTGTTACCGCTACATCTGTAGGTTCAGGCTTGTTGGCCATAAGGGTAACTGTAAAGTTTTTCTCATCGTTACCGCGTAAAACGGCTAAATGAACTTTATCGCCCGGTTCCAAACGGCCTACAGTTTCCTGTAAGTCTGATGATTCGTAAACCTTATTGCCGTTAACCCCGGTTATAATATCGCCCTGGCGGATACCTGCCTGCGCGGCGCCGCCGCCCGGTATAACGTCTTTAACATATAAGCCTGTCGTCCTGTCAATATGTAACTGGCTGGCTACATCCTCGTCCAGTTCTGTAAAGCTGATACCTACATAACCCCGCTTTACTGTGCCATATTTTTCAATATCGTCGAGTACTTTTTTTGCAAGGTTGATGGGGATGGCGAACCCATAGCCTTCGTATGAACCGGTATGCGAGGCGATGGCAGAGTTAATGCCAATCAGTTCGCCATTTGTATTTACCAATGCGCCGCCGCTGTTGCCTGGGTTAATGGCAGCATCAGTCTGGATAAATGATTCAATAGCCTGGTTCAATTTTGGTTTCTGCTGGTATTGTGTATGGCCAAAAGGGGTCTGGTTTTCATCCTGGTTGTCTTCGGTTCCAATTATGCCTATGTTACGGCCCTTGGCGCTTACAATACCCGCGGTTACTGTAGACGTTAATTTAAACGGATTGCCAACCGCCAGTACCCACTCGCCCACCTTAACCGCATCGGAGTTCCCCAATTTAACTATAGGCAAATCGTGCCCGTCAATCTTAATTAAAGCCAGGTCGGTATTCGGATCGGTGCCTATAACCTTCGCTAAAAAATTACGGTGGTCATTGGTAGTGATCTCAATTTTTTCGGCCTTGTCAA
>DATCES010000359.1:0-3075 GCA_036509935.1 Mucilaginibacter sp. | reverse complement strand
CCGGAATTTTTGTCACTTGAAAATAAATTGGCAAGGTCGGCAAATGACTTTCCGCCTTCAATCAATTTTTTTAATGAATCGGCTTTAGCGATAGCTTTATCATGTCCGATAGTTTTATCGTCAATCAGTATGTGCCTTGCTTTTACCGAGTCCGGTTCAACATGGGCATCAACAAGCTTTGCAATTTTATAACTTCCGTTTGATAGGAACGGCCCGTAAACAAAACCGTTTGGCGCATTGAACATGATGGAATCTGTCTTCGGATCAAGGCCGGAATGCCCTTTGTGCTGATAAGTGAGCGGTGCCTTGGTTGTAGCATATAATTGTACAAACAACGAATCATTCTTGCTTGTTTGTAAACTATCTTTTAGTTTTCCGGCCTGCATTTTTATCGCTGCCGAATCGTCTTTTGACGGGGCTGCATTAAAGCTGACATAATCAAAGGTCCTTAATTCCTGCGGATTTTTAAACTCTGCCTTATGTTCATCATAATAACTCTGGTAATCATCATTGGTAACGGTTATCTTGTTATCAGCCACCGAAGCATAATTAAGCGGGACATATTTAAAATTAACCAGCCTGTTTTTGTTTGCATAGTCATCCTTAGCTTCCAGCGAGTTTACATACAGGCCATTAGTTATCAATGAAATATATTTTTCAGATAATTTAGCATCTATCATCTGTGTTACAAAGTCAGTCCATTGCTGCCTTAGCGGGTCGTCTGCTTTTGAAGCTGCCAGGTTATTTAAAAAGGTGTTTAACTTGTACCTGTCTAACTGCCCCGTTTTAGGGTCGCCAAAGGCTTGTACAATCTGCTGGTTGGGATTATTGCCGCTTACCATCGACTTTGTTTCGTCGTCCCCTACAACCAGGTCAAGTTTATCAACCTCTTTTTGCAGGAGGGTTTGCACCACCATTTGGTTCCAGGTGGTTTCCTGAACATAATTCAGTATTTGCGGCGTTAAATTGCCTTGTCCTGACTGCTGTTTAAATTGGGCGCTGTTTTGGTCAACCCTTTTTGTAAAGTCATCATAAGCAATTTTTTCGCCGCCAACCTCGCCGAGCAAATTACGGTCGTCCCTAAAAAATGAGCCGCCCGATCTTACCACTTCACCAAGAATAAAAGCAAGCAGTGAAAACCCTATACAAATTGCGAGAATCTTCCCCATCCGTTCGCGCAAAAACCCCATTACACCCATATCCTTATTAAATTAATTTTAATTATTAAAAAGAGGGCGCAAGATACAATTTTTAGTAAAATTTTATAACACAAAAATTTGATTAGTTTTTGGTTGATTAAGTTGATTTAGTGATTGATTAATTCAATGAAATGAAAAGGGCGAATTTGAAAGCTGTTGTACTCAGTCAACTTCTTATTAATTTAATATTTTGGGCGTTGCCTGCGGCCGGGCTGTACGCTCATACTGCACAGGCCTTAGTCACGGGCCGGTATCCGCTTCCATCCCTAACGCAGAAGCACCGCTTACAAAAAGGCGCTTCAATCCTGTAGTAGTTCGCCGGTCAATAAATCCGAAATCGATCCGCCAGTTGGCGGACGAATTCCGAAATAACATTACTGTACCGTTTTTTCATCCACCTTAAAAATCCCGGTCGATTGTTCTATGTGCCAGGGATATAAGCTTTCGTTGCTATTGGCGCCAACACCCTGCATTACATCGCCATTCCCCATATTAATTTGCACCGGTTTATTGGTATATATTTTTTTTGATGTTTGATCATATATCAACTCCTCCGATTTGAATGTTTCGCCCTGCGCATTGGTGGCTACCACGTTTTTACGGAAAGTAATTTTATTTTCTTTTTCGAGCCTGATAGCGTAATCAGATGTTATCGTGCCTTTCTCCTTTAGGTTATCATCATAGAAAGTGATTTTCACACCTTTTGGCATTTCCTGGTAAGGGCTTTTTGGGTCGTCCAGTTCAATCATCAGGGGGGTAATGAGGCGCGCTTTAACCTTTGCAGAGTCGCTATAAATAACATCAACCCCGGTTGACCGCGATATTGGCTTTTCCTCTTCCTTTGAAGCTATTTTCCGAATATCGCTTAAAGAATTTTCACATGCGCTTACTAACAGCATGCAAATACACAGCACCGGCAAACCCAAGGTAAATAACTTTTGTGCCCGACTATCCATAAATTGAATTATTCGAATTTATACTGTTGAAACCATTTGTCGTTAAGCGTAAAACCCAGGTGTATGCTAATAAAATTTTGTTTAACGAGCCCGTTCTGTAAAGTGCCCGTCTGGCCAACTTCGGCCGAAAAATTAATTTTATAAAACGCTGTTCCGCTGTTACTTGGTGCCAGGGGCAGGCCAAATCCAAAGGTTACAGCAGTTGTATTGATGTTAACATTATTTAAATTGAGGTACGTTTGATCGTAGATAAACCCCAGCCGATAATCTGTGCGGGCGAAATAATTGTGCAGCGAGTTAATATCGGGGGTAAACTGGCCCCCTATATTAATTGTTTTGCTATCCTGAAAGCCTGCATTTGCGCCGGCAATGGTAAGGGCCGACCAATGGCCCATCGTATAATCAGCGCCAATTATAAAATGCGTATCGTATTGATATGATATACCGAAGTGATTGATCTGCGGAAGCTGAATCGTACCCTTAACGCCATGCTGATTTATTAATGTGTCTGCAGCCACATTTTCAACATTGCTGCTATAGGTATATTGACTAACAATATAAGTATTTGTTGTATTAATTTTTGAATTTGCAGAAGCCGAATAACCCAGTACCAGGTGTTTTTGTTTTGAATCCCCGAAATCAAATGAATATTGAAAGCCATAATCATAATTTAAACCGCCAACACTGTTATCCTGTTCAAGCCTTGAATTTAATGTACCATATAAAGAGGGTATTTCAGTTGAACTGTATTGTTGCAGGTTACCGAATATGTACGATAAGTTTGCCCCTATTAACAGGTGTTTGGCTATGCTAAAACCATAACCTAAGTATGCTTTTGATAAGCCTCCATTGCCCATATTAGTATAATTTACGGCATTTGTATCAACCGGCGACCCAGTACCAAAGTTGTTTTTGGTTTG
>DATCES010000358.1:0-3915 GCA_036509935.1 Mucilaginibacter sp. | reverse complement strand
AATTTTTTTTAAAGTCATTATATGATGATGGAAACAGCAATAAAAGATACGGCAAAACCAACGATAGAACGACCTAAACACAAAGGAGGCGCACCCAAAAAGAGGATTAAGCGGGAGCAACATATCATGGTAAGGTTGACTGCAACAGAGCGTTTTTTAATTGAAACTAAAGCCAAAGAAGCGGGTATGCGAACAAGCGACTGGTTTAGGGCGGCTGCTAAAGGTGCAAAAGTTATACCCCTGCTAAAGCCGGAAGATAGGCGCATTTTGCACATGCTTGCAGGTTTGGCAAACAACTTTAACCAGTTAACGAAATTGGCACACGTAGGCGGATTGTTTAGTATTGCCCGAAAATGCGATGAGTTGCTAAACGAGATTGATGATGCCTTAAAATATTTCAATAGCGATGATCGGCAAGATACCTAAACCCGGAAAAAGCTTTGGCGGTTGTATTCAGTATAACGTCCTGAAAAAGGAAGCTGCCATATTAGATGCGGATGGCATACGTATCGACAAGATAGCACACACCATTGACGACTTTAATAGGCAAAGAAAAATGAACCCCGGATTAGGGCAGGCAGTCGGTCATATTTCTTTAAGCTGGAGCCCAAATGACAAAGAAAAATTAAGTGATGAAATTATGGTAAGCATTGCCAAAGAGTATTTGCAGAAAATGAAAATCCAGGATACGCAGGTTTTAATGGTTCGGCACAAAGACCGGGATCACCCCCATATACATATCGTTTACAATAGGGTGAATAACGAGGGCAAAACAATACCCGACAGTTTACAACGACAAAAAAACATCAAGATATGTAAAGAACTAACCTTAAAGCATGGCCTTTATATCGGGCAAGGTAAACAGATGGTAAATCGCCAACAGCTAAAAGGCATAGATAAGCTAAAATATCAACTCCATGATACGATTAAAGCAGTTAGCCTAAAAGTAAACAGCATGGATGAATTGAAACAAGAATTGGCTAAGCATGGGATTGGTATGTTGTATAAATGCAAAAGTGGCACAAAAGAGGTACAGGGTATCAGTTTCAGTAAGGGTCAATACAAATTTAAAGGGTCGGAAATTGACCGTAGTTTAAGTTATGGGAATTTGAGCAAGGCGATAAATCAGCAGGTTCAGCAACGGCAGCAATCTAAACAACAGTCTAAAAGCCTTGCTGATGAATTAAGACAGGCGCTAAATAAAGAAAGGCAACAAACGACATATCTGAAACGAGAGCCGGAAACCAACTATTTAAAGTTGGCTATTGAACAATCAAACCTGCTTGAAAAATTATTAACCGCCAAATCAGAGGAGGATATGCCCGATATACCCGAACAAAAGAAAAAGAAGAAACACGAACAAGAGCAGGGCCACGGGATGCACCGATAATAATTTGTTTAACTATTTAAAGAAGTAAGAAAATGGATAACTCACCAACAACAGAAAAAAGCACCAATGAAGAAATTATAGATCAATTGGTCATCAAAGTAAACGCATTGGAAAAGCGGGAGGTCAAATTACCGGACTATACGACAAACTTTGAGGATTTAAAAAAATGGCTGGCAGATCATTTGTCGGATCATAGCAAAACTATTGAAGAACTGAAGACAACTGTCAGTCAACATAATTTAGAATACCCGGCGACAAAAATTCAAGCCCAGCTTGATGAAGTTAAAACCATAGTAGAAAGCATCCCTAAAATTATTCCTGTAAAACACAGTCATTATTTTGACCCTAAATCAAAAGGATGGGTTATAGCAGGTGTTGTTTTATTGATTGTAACTGCCATTAGTACAGGTTTAAATGCTCATTTATGGGTAGAGAATAACCGCTTACAGGCAAATGATATTAAGTTTCGTATGTTACGTCAGGCTTATCCTGTACAAGCGGATTGGGCAGAGCAGCACTATTTTAACAATCCCGACACAGCTGAAAGTGAAACGATACGGCTGGAAAATGAGGCGAAAGAAAGATCGGAGGCCACAGACCTTGCTAACCAAAAGGAACGGGAGGCAAAAGCGGCGAAAGAAAAGTTGATTAAGTTGAAACATCACTAATCTTTTTAAAAGACAAACCCATGCAGCTGCGGCAAGCGGCTGCATTACACCACGCACGCTATCGCGGCGGGTTCCATTTCGCCGCCAGCCTCGCTGCCGCACAAGCAGGAATGAAATTCGCTCTCGCTCATAACATACCTGCTTTGGGCCAAATTAAAAAAAAACATCCCCATTTCACCGCATTCGGCAAAGTTACCGACCGGCGGACTGAAATGTAAAGGCTATATGAACGAAGCGTTTTTTGTTTGTTTTTTAGCGGTGCTTCGGCCTTGACATTTCATCCGCCTTGCGCTTTTGGTGCCTAAGCGTTGAAAATGGGGTGGTGTGTGGAATGCCGATTAAAACCATTATTACACTTTAATTAGTTCCGTTGTTTAAAAGACCGTTAGTTATAAAGTAGTTTCAAAATCGTGAGTATATTAAAATTGAAAAATTTATCTTTAGCTGTGCTAAAATCAATTTTTGATTGCTAAATAATGGATAATTATATATCTGCTAAGAATACGATAAAACTTTTTTTAACCTTAACTCTTTTATTCAATTGCCTGTTGGCTTCCGGGCAATACACATCCGTGTTTTTCAATAATGTAGGCATAAACCAGGGGTTATCACAAAGCAGCGTGGTTGATATTGCATTTGATTCAAAAGGATTTGCATGGCTGGCTACACAGGATGGCCTGAACCGTTATGACGGTAAAGACTTTGTGATCGCGGATAAAAAATTTGACGACATCACTTCGGGGTTTAATAACAAATTAGGAAAGATCATACCGGCAGACGGGCACTTTTTATGGATCATATCCAAAGGTGGAAACTTAGAAAAGTTTAACCTCATCAATAGCTCTTTTACGCCTGTAAATTTCACATGGGCTAAAATAAAGCAGGTGGTAACCGCAATACTGGCAGATGGTGATGGAAAATTATGGATAGGCACAGCAAGCGGAAAGCTTATTTTATACGATAACAAAACGGCCAAAATAATAACAGAATTAAATGTGCCCACCAACAATTACCGGCCTGGCATAAATGCCCTGTATCAGGATAGCAATAAACGCTTATGGGTATTAGGAAATACGTTATGTTATCTTGAAAATAACCGGTTGAGACCCTTTGAATGTAAAACCGGAAAGCTTAACAAGCAGGTACTTTATAGTTGCATTACCGAAGACCGGGCAGGTAACCTATGGCTTGGCAGCTGGGGCAATGGGCTGTTTCTTAAAAAGAAGGAGGGGAACTGTTTTCAGCAATTTAGCGGATATGGTAAACAACTGCTATCGCCCAGCCTGGTTATTGAGGCTATGCTGACAGATCATACCGGTAAAATTTGGTTTGGCACTTATGGCGATGGGTTATTTATTGTTGACAATAAGTTGGCAACCATAAAGCAACTGGTAAACGATAAAAGAAACCTGTCATCGCTTCCTTTTAATGATGTGCTTACTATTAAACAGGATGCCAACAAGGGGATATGGATTGGTACCGATGGTGGCGGCGTGAGTTATTATAACGAAAACAGGAGCAACTTTATATTATTTAATAACCAAACTGTGCCGCAAAATGTAGATGTGGCGCTGGTAAGGTCGGTTACTACCGATAAGAACGCTAATATTTGGGCAGGAACAACCAATAACGGTTTAACCGAAATTAACTATCGGGCAGGCATATTTAAAACCTGGCATTTTATATCCTACAAAAAAGATATTTACAATCCCGACCGTATCGTTTCGCTTTATAACGATCAGCAAAATTTATTGTGGATAGGTACGCAGGGAAACGGACTGATGGTTTTTGACCCCGTAAAAGGAAAAACGATCAAGTGGTACCATCCCGAAGCGCCGACCAAACTAAACATACCCG
>DATCES010000357.1:0-4934 GCA_036509935.1 Mucilaginibacter sp. | reverse complement strand
AAACTGAAAGCCGAAAGATTAAGCACATTGCTTACATCAAAACTTATTGTTGAGTTGACTACTATCCCGTTGAAAATATTTAACAGCGCTGTAGATATAACGATAAGTACCAATGCGCCCCCAATTAAAATGAGGTACCCCGAAACCCTGCCCGGTATTTTCTGCAAAAGTTTATTTCGCCGGGTATAAAGAAACACAGCAAACCAACAAGTAAATAAAATGTTAATGCAGAGATCGCCGAAAGACGGAAAAACCTTACCTGATGAATAAAAATCAGGATCGAAAACTTTAAGCCGATAGGTGAAACCGGGCCAGCCATAATGTAAATTAACAAACCTTATTAAAACGATAAATGCAGCTAAAACTATCAACGACAGTATAACATAACCCTTTTTGGAAATATAATGGCAAACATTTTGAATTAATATGCAGAAACTGAACAGCGTAAATATCCAGATTGTTAATTCGTAATAAAAAAATGTAAGGTTGGTTTCCCCACCCTTTAATTTTACCGAAAACAAATAAGAGTTATTAGCGCTGTGTACCTCGTATATATTTTTATCGGTAAAATCAGCTATTTCGACATTGTTGTCGTTAAGCAGATCGGCGGCAAACGTATTTTGAAGGTATTGGTTTACAAAAGCGTACCGGGATTTTACAGGAATAAAAAAAATCGCCGAGAAACTTCCTTCACTTTTTTTAATAGCCTCATAATACCCGTTGGGTTCCTTTATAAACGAATAGCCTTCTTTTATAACTTCCGGATGTTCTGGTATTACTTTTACACCGCTCCAAAAACTTAGCCGTCCATCAGTCAAGGTAATAAACCAAATGCTTTTATCGGTGGTAAAAGCCTGGATAAATTTTAAGGCATTTGCGGGATTGGCTGAAAGTCCTTTCAGTTGTTCAAAGGCCCTTTTATCGTTGAGCACATCATTCACATAACCTTCCTTTTTTTTCAGGTTATGTTCAAGTTCCTTAGCGGTTTGCCCTAAATTAGTTGCCGGCGTATATGTTTTTTGTACAACAATAGCAGTAAAAAGCAAACTGGCACATAATAATGCCAGCAATACGCGTATTTTCCCGGATGTACCCAAATGATTATTTAAAATAAATTATGAGCAAAAATTAAGCCATGTTTTGAAGTCCGAAGTCGAAAATTTTATACATTACATTTGACTTACGACTTTAGACTTAGAGCTTCAAACCGGCGCTTTCGGTTATTATTTGCCGGTCAACTTTTTTAACCAAACCCTGCAATATGTTGCCCGGCCCAACTTCGGTAAATGACGTTGCGCCATCCTCCAGTATATGTTTCACGGTTTGTGTCCAGCGTACCGGCCCCGTAAGCTGGGCTATTAAATTATGTTTTATCAATGCTGTATCAGTATAAGGTTTAGCATCAATGTTTTGATAGACCGGGCAAATGGGCGTTTTAATATCAGTATGCACAATAGCATGTTCCAGTTCAGCCCTCGCCGCTTCCATTAATGGGGAATGGAAAGCGCCGCCTACATTAAGCTTTAAAGCCCTTTTTGCACCTGCGGCAGTTAACAGTCCACAGGCCTTGTCAATTCCGGCAACGGTGCCCGAAATTACAAGTTGCCCCGGGCAGTTATAATTAGCCGGCACCACTATATCACTTATGCGAAGGCAAATATCCTCTACCGTAAAATCATCCAACCCAATAATAGCTGCCATAGTTGATGGCTGTATTTCGCACGCCTTTTGCATGGCATTGGCACGCGCCGCCACCAAACGCAATCCGTCTTCAAAAGATAGCGCTTTACATGCAACCAGGGCCGAAAATTCGCCCAGGGAGTGGCCGGCCGCCATATCGGGTTTAAACCCATCGCCCAAAACGCTTGCCAAAATAACGGAGTGTAAAAATATGGCCGGCTGGGTAACATTTGTTTGTTTAAGGCCTTCGTCAGTCCCGTCAAACATAATGTCGGTAATGCGAAAGCCTAATATTTCGTTTGCCTGCTCAAATAATATACGGGCCTGTTCTGATTTCTCGTACAGGTCCTTGCCCATACCAACAAACTGGGCGCCTTGCCCCGGGAAAATGTATGCTTTCAATGTAATTAGTTAATTGGAGATCAGAGGTTAGTTAATTTTTAAAAAGCTAAAATTAGGGTAAGTATATTCAATAATGAATTTTTATTTGAAATTTCAGCTACAACTAATCGCAAATCTCTAACCTCAAATCTCTAACCTACCCCAGCTTTGCTGAAATAAGGTTTAAAAATTCCGTCCTCGTTTTTTCTTTTAAAAATTCACCGGTAAAAGCCGAAGTAGTAGTTACCGAATTTTGTTTTTGCACGCCGCGCATACTCATGCAAAGGTGGCGGCATTCAATAACTATCCCAACACCATAAGGCTGCAAAGTATCCTGTATGCAATCGCGTATCTCGTTGGTCAGGCGTTCCTGCACCTGCAAACGGCGGGCAAAAACATCAACTACCCTCGGTATTTTACTTAAGCCTACGACGTGCCCGTTTGGGATATAAGCCACATGCGCTTTGCCGAAAAATGGCAGTATATGATGCTCGCACATGGAATATACTTCAATATCTTTCACTATCACCATCTGGCTGTAATCTTCCTTAAACATTGCGGAACTAAGGATTTCCTTCGCATCAAGGTCATACCCCTGGGTAAGATATAACATGGCCTTGGCAATTCGTTCGGGGGTTTTTAATAAACCTTCGCGTTCGGGGTTTTCGCCAATCTGTTTTAATATATCGTAATAGTGTGCAGATAAATTATCAATCAGTTCGTGGTTATACCGGTCGATTTTTACATAACCGTCAATGCCTTCATCACGGTCGGGGATAGTATTTTCTTTAATCATTTTTTAGGATCAATCGCCAAAATATTCAGCGAAATTATTTTCAGTCTCATATAATTTCACCGAATGTAAAAAAACACCTTTATATGCTTCAATTGGCGCCTTTAGCTGGTTAAAAATTTCGATGCAAAGTAATTCGGTCGAAGCCATTTTCCCGGTCATAAAATCAACATCTTTATTAATATTTTTATGGTCGAGTTTTTCAATTACGTAATCGTTTATTATCCCCTTTAATTCTTTCAGGTCAATCAGGTAACCGGTTGCATGAGTAACCTCGCCTTTTACAGTTACAAAAAGATTATAATTATGACCGTGCCAGTTTGGGTTGGCACACTTGCCAAAAACTTCGGCATTTTTTTCTTCGCTCCATTCTTCGCGGTACATCCGGTGTGCCGCGTTAAAATGTTCTTTGCGCGTAACGTATATCATCATAACAAATAATGGGTCAAATATACAAAACAAAACAGGCCTTATTCTTTATCTTAGCAGTCAAAAAAAAAGCGATATGCAGATATTGATTGTTGCTGCCACCGGGGAAGAAGTTGGAAGCCTGAAGCCTGAAGTCAGAAGTCACGGTAAAGAATCAAAAGCTAAGAATCAAGACTGGGAGGGTGCTACCCAAGACTCAGGACTTAAGACTTTAGACTTTGAACTCCTGATAACCGGCGTAGGCATGGTTGCAACTGCTTTCACATTAGGAAGGCATTTGGCATCCAACAAATACGACCTTGCGGTTAACCTGGGTATTGCAGGCAGTTTTGACAAAACGGTTGCTTTGGGCGATGTGCTGGAAATATCAGAAGATACTTTTGCCGAATTGGGCGCGGAGGATGATAATGCCTTTGTATCCCTTGAACGGCTTGGCTACGGCGAAGGAACATTTTATCCCACAACAAAACTATCAAACCTTATTAACATGTTTAGCATTAAAACGGCCACGGCAATAACTGTAAATACTGTGCATGGCAATGAAGCTTCCATTAAAAAAGTAACAGAAAGGTTAAACCCGCAATTGGAAAGCATGGAAGGCGCGGCTTTTTTTTATGCCTGTAAGCAGTTTAATATGCCCTGCCTGCAGATCAGGGCAGTGTCAAATTATGTGGAAAAGCGTAACCGCGATAACTGGCAGATAGGGCTTGCCATAAAAAATCTGAATACCTTTGCGGTTGGGTTTTTAAAACACTACGCTTGAAAACATTAATTTTATGAAACTATCCCTGGGTTTTTCGCCCTGCCCTAACGATACTTTTATTTTCGATGCCCTCATCCATCATAAAATTGATACCGAAGGCTTAGAATTTGATGTGTTTTATGATGATGTGGAAACCCTGAACCAAAAAGCCATGCGCGGCGAACCTGATATTACCAAGCTCAGTTACCATGCTTTTGCTTATGTTGCCGATAAATATGTTTTGCTGGACGCAGGCAGCGCTTTGGGATTCGGAGTTGGGCCATTGTTGATTTGTAAAGATGATCCTGAAATTCTCCGCCCAAAACTCACTACTCACAATTCACAACTCACCATCGGCATTCCCGGCAAATACACCACGGCCAACTTTTTGTTAGGCTTAGCCTTCCCAAATGCTGCAAACAAAATGGAGCTGGTTTTTTCGGATATTGAAGGTGCATTGCTGGATGGAAGAATAGATATCGGCCTCATCATCCATGAAAACCGTTTTACGTACCAGGATAAAGGGTTAAAAAAGATCATCGACCTGGGCGATTACTGGGAAAAACAAACCGGCTGCCCCATCCCGCTTGGCGGAATTGCAGCAAACCGCAAATTACCGGTGGACGTTCAGCACAAAATAAACCGTATTTTGCGGCGCTCTGTTGAATTTGCTTTTGAAAACCCAAAATCAGGATTGGAATTTATCCGCTCACATGCACAGGAAATGAGCGAGGAGGTAATGTACAAACATATTGATTTGTATGTAAATAAGTACACTGTTGATTTAGGCGCCGAAGGAAAGAAAGCTGTAAAGCTGCTTTTTGATACCGCATTGGAAAAAAATATAATACCGGAAATTAAAGAGAATATCTTCATCACAGATTTAATCTGATTTTTATGATGACACAG
>DATCES010000356.1:0-2127 GCA_036509935.1 Mucilaginibacter sp. | reverse complement strand
AAAGGCGAAAGGTGAAAGGTGAAAGGTGAAAGGTAAAATGTGAAAGGTAAAAGGTTAACGGTGAACGGTAAAAGGTGAAAGGTGAAAGGTTGGATATGTAGAGGTAAGAGGCTGGAGATCAGGGCTTATGTAAAAATATTTACTGTATTGCACAACGTTTCCAAAAAACCTTTTACCTTTTACCTTTTACCTTTCGCCTTTAGCCTCCTCAGTATATGGATAAAGGACGTTTAGAAGCTTTCAGCGATGGTGTAATCGCGATCATTATAACCATTATGGTTTTGGAATTGAAGGTGCCCGGCGGGGTGCATGGGGCTGATTTAAAATCTTTGCAACCCTATTTCCCGTGTTTATAAGCTATATCCTTAGTTTTATTTATATAGGTATTTACTGGAACAACCATATCATACCATGCAGGACGTTGAATCGGTAAACGGCACCATACTTTGGGCCAATATGCACCTGCTTTTCTGGCTTTCGCTGGTGCCATTTGTTACCGGCTGGATGGGCGAAAATGATTTTGCACGGTGGCCGGTTGCCTGTTACGGCATAGTGCTCATTATGAATGCTATTGCCTTGGCCTTTTATGGTTCAGTTCAACCATAAGTTTCGTGCTTTATATATTACTTGCGTGTATTTGGTTTATACCTGATAAAAGAATTGAAAAAAGGATTGTGGGCAATGAACCGCCATGTGGCCGATAATTATTTGTGCTTATTTAGGGCCAGGACAGAAACATGCTATTTTTTTTATAAAAAAAACATAAGTATTATCGTTAAATATAATAATAAACAATTGAAATTTAAATGTTTTAAAAAATATTTTCCCATACATGCAGGAAGAATAAAATATCATTTCAATTTTATGTTTAAACGTACGAATTTAATTATTAGGCAATTATTGTATGATGCCATAAACTAAACATCCAAATATATTGATATATAATATATATTATATATATTTGTTTGCAATATTTATATAATTTTTATATCCCTTTTTGCATGAAATGTGAAAAAAACCACTTTAAAGGCATTATTTTTATTCTTTAAAAGTTTTTATTTTAGAAAAAACAATTTAGATTAGCTTTATAAAACAATAAACCTCAATATTTTAAAAAGGAGTAACTGAAATGAAAAAATTTACTGAAGTAAAAGAGCTAGTAGCTTCGTTGGAAGCAGACGCTGACAAATTTTACAACAAGGGTAACAGCGCTGCCGGCACCCGTGTACGTAAAGGAATGCAAGACCTCAAAAACTTAGCCCAGGCAATCCGGCTGGAAGTTCAGGAGGCGAAAAACAAAGGCTAGTGATAGGGATGTAATTTATTTCAATAAAAAACCTGCCCTCGCAAACCGGGACGGGTTTTTTATTGCACAAATTTCTTTGTCTCAGCTATTATTTTGGCTTCGGTATTATCACCTACCTGTACTAATGGCAGGCGCAGGGTATCACCGCAAACACCCGAATATTTTAGGGCGGCTTTAACACCTGCCGGGTTGCCTTCAACAAACATAAGCCGGGTGAAATCAATGAGGCGGGCATGTATTTTTTGCGCCGCTTTAAAATCGCCGGCGAGGCAAAGGCCCACCATATCCGAAGTTTGGCGCGGCAATGCATTCCCGATAACCGAAATAACGCCAACGGCGCCTAATGCTATCATTGGCAAAGTAACCGGGTCATCGCCGGATATCATCAAAAAACCTTCAGGCTTATCCCGCATAATTTGATTTATCTGGTCAAAATTTCCGGACGCTTCTTTAATACCAATGATATTTTTAAAATCATGCGCCAACCTTACCACGGTATCTGCGCTTATATTGCTGCCGGTGCGGCTGGGTACGTTATACAAAATTACAGGCAATGGCGCGTTTTGGGCTATCGCCCTGTAATGCTGGTAAATGCCCTCCTGCGTTGGCTTGTTATAATGAGGGCTTGCTGATAATATGGCATCGTAACCGGTAGTATCAAATTGTTTTAATTGTTCAACAACTTCCTGCGTATTATTGCCGCCAATGCCTGCAACCAGCCCAACACGGCTATTAACAGCTTTGGCAGTAAAATCCCATACCTTTTTACGCTCGTCATGGCTCAAGGTAGCGCTTTCGCCTGTTGTTCCCAACGATACCAC
>DATCES010000355.1:0-3378 GCA_036509935.1 Mucilaginibacter sp. | reverse complement strand
ATTATACCAAATAAAATACAGAAAATATTCCCGAAAAATACTACCAAAACCTATCATAAAAAAAAGGCCGTATCATGATTTATGATACAGCCTCTTTTCGGTTTATATGTAACAATGCTATTATTATTGGCCGGCAAACACATTTTCTGGAACATTTGCTGTTAATTTATGTCATACACCTATAATTGAAATTGGCGGCACAATAAAAAATATGAAACCTCTATTATTTGCTTTAACAATTATTTTGTTTTCGGTTACAGCTTTATATGCCCAAACCGGCCGCGAGGTGCACGGAACGGTTACCGATACAACAAAACAACCGCTTCCCGGAACCAACGTTACGCTAACGTCTGACCAGCACGACAGTACCACAACTATTGCCGACCTTAAAGGTAAATTTGTTTTCCCATCGGTTAAAGGCAATAAAATAACTATCGTTGTATCATCAATTGGCTACCAATCCTTAAAAAGGCATTACACATTGGATAATACCAATACACCCGCAGATTTGGGCGCTATTATATTAATGGTGCAGTCGAATATGTTAAACCAGGTTACCATAGTTGGGGTTGTACCAATAACACTGAAAGAGGATACTGTTGAATATAAAGCAAGCGCTTATAAAGTGCGCGAAAATGCGCCGGTTGAAGACCTGATAAAAAAGCTGCCGGGGGTTGATGTTGATGTAAACGGCAATATTACCACCCAGGGCAAACAGGTTACCAAGGTGCGTGTAAACGGCAAGGATTTTATGGGCGGCGATGTGCAAAGCGCCACTAAAAACCTGCCTGCCGATATTGTTGAAAATATACAGATGATAGATGATTATGGCGATCAGGCCGCTTTAACGGGTGTTAAAACAGGCGAGCCTGATAAAATAATGAACATCACCATCAGGAAAGATAAAAACTACGGTTATTTTGGCCAGGCAACAGCAGGCGATGGTGAAGATGCGCTTCCGGCAAGCCAGGGCATACCTAATCAAAACCGTTATATTGGGTCATTAAATGCTTTTAATTTTAATGGCGATCAGCAAATTGCTGTTTTGGGGAGCATCAACAATACCAATGTGAATACTTTTTCTTTTAACAGCGCCGGTGGTGGTGGTGGCGGCGGCGGTGGTTTTGGCGGCGGCGGCGGACGGGGCAACGCTGCCAGGGGTGGCCAAAATAACGGCAGCCTTATAAGTACGCAAAACGGTATAACGGATGCCCATTATATAGGGACAAACTTTCGCGACCAGTGGGGGAAAAACCTTTCGGTATATGGCAGCTATAGCTTTGCCGACAATACAGTAGGCGCTACCAATAATATTTTTCAGCAAAATACGTCACCGGTTAATCCAACGTTGCAACAACAAAACAGCGTTGAACACGATGAAAACATAAACCACCGCTTCACCTGGAATATGGAGTATAAGCCTGATACAGTGAATTATTTAAAGGTGACACCCACGTTTTCTTATGCCGGCACAAATACAAATGATAACGAGAATGTAAGTTTATCCAGGAACGGCGCTGTCAATTCGGCCTACACTAATATTACAAACGGCAATTCACGTTCACCAACCTATGGTTTTATAGCCTTATATAATCGCAGGCTTGGGCACCGTCGTAATTTAAGTATTAACGTTACCGTAAATTCATCGGTAAATAACGCTTACCAAAACCCCGTTTACGATTATACAGCCGGTGCGCCAACTGCCCCGGCAAACCAGATGATAAATACCTATAGCCGGACTGACAGTTATGGCACTACCCTATCTTACCTGGAGCCATTAGGCAAACTTTCATATCTTGAATTTAATTATGCGTTCAATCGTGCTATAACAAGCAATAACAAGCAAACTGATACTACGTCCGACCCTTCAACCTTCGCATTCAGAAGTGACAGCGCATTGAGCAACCTTTATAATTATACTTATACTACAAACAAAGTTGGTTTAAATTACCGTTTTATAGAAAAGAAATATAATTACACCCTCGGCATAGGGCTTCAGCCTTCTGTTTTAGACGGCAATTCACCCCTCACTGGTGTTAATACTAATATTTCATCTTTTAATGTGATCCCGGCTTTCCACTTCGTATATAACTTTTCAAGAAGCAGGGGCTTCACAGTAAATTATAATGGTTCAACCAGTACGCCGTCTTTTTCACAATTACAGCCTGTTGTTGATTTTTCAAACGCGCTTTACCCGGTAGAAGGCAACCCAAACCTTAAACCGCAATTTACCAATAGCCTTTTTGTTAGGTACAACAATTTTAGCTTTGCTACAGGGGACATATTTTTTGCCAGTATGCAATACCAGGCAATATCAAACTATGTGGCTACAAATACCATTACTTTTCCGCGAAGGTACCGGCTTGACCCCAGGTTCCAGAACACCATATTAACCCAATATTTGAATACCAATGGTTATAACACCACGTCGGGCCAGTTAACTTATGCCAAGCCTATTGATAACCGTAAATTTACTTTTTATTTCAGGGGTACTGTTTCCTATACTAACAATATTGGGTATTTAACAAACGTTGATTCAACCGCCGCCGCGCAATCGATGGTAAAAAACATTGCAAAAAATTTGAAGTTCACGCCCCAGTTCCAGTTTAGGGTTGATATAACAGATGTAATTGACGCTCAATTTTTAACTAATTATTCTATAAACCGAACTGATAATTCCGTTAATAATCCCATTACCAGTGGCACTTCCAATATAAGGACCTGGAATACGGGACTGAACGGAAAAAATTATTTTGGCGACTGGACATTTAGCTACGATTATACACACGCTACAAACTACGGTTACGCCTCGAATATAAAAGTAACCAACCCGAATATTTTAAACTTATATGTTGAGCGCAGGTTCATGAAAGACCATCGAGGGACGATACGTTTATCCGCATTTGACTTATTTAATGAAAACACAGGTTTTTCCTCCTCACAAACAGCCAGTTCAATTACCGAAACACATGTTAACAGGCTTGCCCGTTACTACCTGGCAACCTTTACACTTCGCCTGCAGAAATTTGCAGGCAAGGCGCCAATACAGCAGCCGGGTACGCGCGGGTTCAGGAGGAACGGTGGCGGCGGCCCAGGGGGCGGCCCACCCAGCGGCGGACCTGGTGGTACGCCGGAATAACATAATTTTAATGTTTTCTTTGGTGTTCCGGCCAATTACCTGTCAACCCCCTTTCTGCCCTTCATTTATATTTATCAGCTTCCTCCCTCTGATCAGCATTTTTAACCGTTGCCGTTTCAAAGATATGTGGATATGGGTATCCAGGTTTTCGTCCATTTGCCCTTTATAGGCGGATAGGATGTCCCGATAGGATAAAACGCCAATAACCGTGTTGCTATCTGCAGCAATAACAGGTAATA
>DATCES010000354.1:0-4316 GCA_036509935.1 Mucilaginibacter sp. | reverse complement strand
CTGCATTAACAAAAGTTTGGTGGTATGAAAGCAAAACAGCCATTTGAGTAGCGTCATTTGCATTCGGTTCGTTTGCACTGGCAAACATCAAATGCTCATCAAAATCGCGCATGGTTGTTGCTATTTGCTCCCAAAATGCCTTTTGTTTGGCATTTACCGAATCTTTTTTAGCTAGTGTACAGTTGTTTTCCAGCCATCCACCGTCCCAGTGGATGTTAAGTAAAACATACATATTATTGTTTGTACAATATTGTACCACTTGTTTTACACGGTTTAACCAGGCATCTTGTATCTTGGCCGTTTTGGGGTCGGCATATTGATTCCAGGAACACGGTAGCCGAATGGTATTAAACCCTTGCTGCTTTACAAATTGTATATACGCATTTGTAATCAGCGGGTTGCCCCACGCAGTTTCTCCCCCAATCGCCTCCAATGTATTTCCTATGTTCCAGCCTAACTGAATATTTGCAGCCTGTTGTACAGCCGCAGTGCTCATTCCTGTCATGTCAGGTGCTATCGGCGATGTATTATATGATGGGTATATTGGAGTTACCGGCAGAATTGGGGATTGTGGTTCAACAACTGGTTTTTTTTTGCACGCGATTGAACATACAATCGCAATAAGGTATATGGAAATTTTGTAGTGGCGTTTAAGCTTCATTTTTTTTATTTATGATGATTAATGACATAATATTTTATTTTTAATTGGCGGATATAAAATTATTGAATAATAAAACCAAAGATAGGGCAGTAAGGTCAGTAAATGGAGAACAAATGTTCAGCTTGACGACAAAAACCATCTACTACGCGTTTATTCCATTCAAATTTCATTGAAACAAATATAAAATAAGATGGTTAAATAATAAAAAATATTTTAACCATCTTATTTTCAAGCAATTACATTTACTTAAACATTTGGTCTATATTTTTGCTCAACTCTGCCATCCTCTTTTTTTAAGTAATCATAGCTTCACTCCCCGGAATATGTGTTCAATGCAATGTGCTCAAATATATTGCATTTGAAATGTATTCGCCCAATTATAAATAGAAAGAACCAACACTGTTAATTTATTTTTTTGACTTAATAAACAAGCTTTTACCTGTCGTTAAAAGTTTTTAATAGTTGTTCGGGCAGCTTAATGTAAAAAAAATACTGGTAAAGTATATTTTAAAGATTGTTTTTGGGCATTTGTTTATCCGATAAAACATTAAAAACCAAAGAAAATGTGAATGAAATTAAATCCATGTAACTACGAACCAAAAACAATGAACCAATTATTAAAAAAACCTTAAAAATCATTAATAATCAATCAATTATGTTAATTAAATTTTAAATTCATGAAAAGAAAACTACTAACACAATTCCTGATTTTTATCGGGATTACCTTATCAGCAGTGATGATAAGTCAACAGGGCTTTTCTCAGACAGGGAAAATTACCGGAAAGGTAACAGATAAGGACGATGGCCTCCCTCTGCCCGGAGTAACTATCAAGGTAAAAGGCACCACAAATGCTGTAGGCACAAATGTGGATGGGCTCTATTCCATAAATGCCGCCCCGGGCAGTATACTGGTTTTCTCTTTTTTGGGTTACGGTCAACCGGAAATTGCCGTTCCTTCATCGGGCAACCTTGATGTAGCCTTATCGAAAAGTACTAATAACTTAAACGAAGTTGTAGTAATAGGATATGGTACCGCCCGCCGAAAGGACCTGGTAGGTGCTGTTGATGTGGTAAACGCAAAAGATGCCGGCGCCAACACGTCACTAAGCCCTGCGCAATTACTAATAGGCAAAGCGCCTGGCGTTCAGGTAGTGCAGACAAGTGGTGTGCCGGGCTCAGGTGCGCAAATTATTGTACGTGGTGTAGGTTCTTTCACTGATGTTAGTCCGCTTTACGTTATTGATGGCATACAGGGTAGTGAAGGCTTGTTCAATCAAATTAGCCCGCAGGATATTGAGAATATTACCATATTAAAAGATGCAGCTTCTACAGCAATATATGGCGTTGCCGGCGCTAACGGGGTTGTTATGATTACAACAAAAAAAGGTAAAGCAGGCCCCACTCAAGTAGCGTTTACCTCGCAGGCAGGTTTTGCAACCATACCTAAAACACTCGATCTGCTGAAAGCTGCCGATTATGTAAAACTCCTTACAGATATTGATGTTAGCAACAATAACCCCACGCCGGTAAACCTTACTACGCCGTATGCTTTGGTTGACAGAAACAACTGGCAAAACGACATTTTTAAAACAGCTTTATCAACGCAAAATGACCTAAGTATAAGCGGTGGAAATGATAAGGTTATCTATAATATGTCGGTAGGGTATGTAACGCAGCAAGCTACAGTTAAAGACTATAATTTTAACCGGTTAAATAACAGGTTCTCATTAGAAGAAAAATTAGGCCGTTTTCGTTTCGGGCAAACGTTAAATTTGAGGTACACCAAAACGGATGGCCTGGTAGAAAGCATAGGTAACGCGCTTCAATATGCGCCTTATCAACCCATTTATGATCCTTCAATTCAGGGCGGTTACTCCATCCTTACCAATATTAATGATGACAGCAATGCTGTAAATCCATTAGTGGACTTAGGCGTAAAAACACAAAGCAGCCATGAAATGGTATTATTTCCGCAGGTATTTGGCGAAGTAAAAATTATCGAGGGTTTAACCTTCAGGTCACAAGCGTCAATGCAATATGGCAGCAGTGTGAGTGATTCTTATAATATACCCTACGTAATTTCCAACAACCTGTTTTCCGACCGGCAAGCAGACCGTAGTTTTAACAACTACTACAATTTCAACATTGACAATTATTTCTCCTATAACCATAGCTTCGGTAAACACAATATTTCGCTAACAGCAGGTACAAGTTACATCGATGCGGGCAGCAGTAGATTTGTTAGTCTGATAGGTACCGGTATGTTGAACGATCAAGTAAAGGACATATCTGTAGCCACAACTATTAACGCCGCCAGTTCCTCAGGTTATGCCAATGGACCGGGCATTGAACAATCTTACTACGCACGTTTGATTTATTCTTACGACGATAAGTATATTTTTTCAGCCAGTTTAAGGCGCGATGGGTCCTCCAACTTTCCCACGGCAAACCGATACGGTAATTTTCCGGGCGGGGGCTTCGCATGGCGTTTCAGTCAGGAAGATTTCATAAAAGAAGCCCTTCCATTCATCAGCGATGGTAAACTGCGCGTAGGGTACGGGGTTACAGGTAACAACCGAATCCCTCTTACTGCCAGCGATGTATATACCTTTAATGGAGGGACTGCCGGAAACCTGGTGTATTCTTTAGGTAGGAATAAGCAATTTGCTGGCGGCACAACACTTATTACTATCGGAAACGGATTATTGGGATGGGAAACAACAGATCAAACCGATGCCGGAATTGATCTGGGTTTTCTCAACAACAGGATAACGTTTAATGCCGATTACTACAATAGAAAAAGTTCCGGGTTATTAGTTCAAATACCTGTACCACCAAGTTTAGGTATAGGGATAAATACAGGCGGCAGCTACCAGACTGTTAACGCGGCAGATGCACAAAATAAAGGTTTTGAATTTCAGTTAGGTTACCATTCTGAGGTTAAAAGTGATTTTAGCTATAACATAAGTGTTAACGGCGCCTATAACACTAATAAAACAATATCCTTAGGCACCCAATCGCCAACGCCAATTGTGGGCGGGACGGGTGTTGCAGAGACATTGACGCAGCCAGGTACCCCTATCGGGGCATTTTATGGATATAGAGTTGCTGGCGTAGCCAGCACCCAGGCTCAAATTGATGCATTAAATGCAAAAGCACAGCAGAAAACCGGCAATCCGAGTGCGGTTTACCAGTCTGGATTAAAACCGGGCGACTTTATATTTAAGGATCTAACCGGCGACGGGACCGTTGATTCAAAAGACCAGCAGGTTTTGGGGAGCGGAATTCCTAAGTTTATGTATGGCATTAACCTGGGCGCTACTTATCATAATTTCGACCTTAATGTAGTGTTATCAGGTGTGCAGGGCGTGCAAATTGGAAATGATCTGTTATCCACTTTGGACTTCGCGGCAACAGGTCATAACGCCTCAACCGCCATATTAAACAGGTGGGAAAAGCCGGGCGACAATGCCGCGCTGCCACGGGCCGGGCAGAATGACAACGGATCAGGAAATTTAAGGCCATCGGATTTCTTTATACAGAATGGCGCCTATTTACGTGCCAGTAACCTGACCCTGGGCTATACTTTTACCAAAGCCACTTTACAATCGTTTTCGGGTAACGTTTTAAGCACATTGCGCGTATATATTGCTGC
>DATCES010000353.1:0-3415 GCA_036509935.1 Mucilaginibacter sp. | reverse complement strand
AGACAACCATTTTTATGTCGATACTGATTTGGTAGGTATTTTCCAGGAAAACTGGCGGTTATTGGTTGACACACTTCATACGCCCGATTTTACCCAGCCATTTTATTATTTGCAAAGCGAAAAGTTTAACGGGGGGCAATTTTGGTTTTTGCAGCCAAAACCCGGGTGCCAGATAAATGCTTATATACGTAGCGTAAATACATTGGCCGCCGTACTTGATTATGGTTATTTTGAAACGGATGTTTATTTATTGCTTACAGATATAACTTCACGAAGCCTTATAAAAGCAGATTTATTAGACACGTATTTCCCTGCCACCAAAGCCGCATTTATCAATAACAAACGGACGGGCGATGGATACATGAACGATTTAAAAAACTACCTGCTTAATGAACCCGAAGTACAATATAAAACCATAAAAATAGAAACAGAGGAAGATATATTTATTCGGGGTGGCCTATTTAAAAAACTGGTTCCAAAGGTTTATGAGAGCACTTGCTGTGTAACCGGAATGCGCCTGGAATCGTCATACAGGCATAATTTTATTGATGCCTGCCATATAGTGCCATTCAGCATTTCGCATGATGATAAAGTTAATAATGGAATTGCTCTTTGCCCTAATTTGCACCGGGCTTTTGACAGGGGTTTGATAAGTATTGACATCAATTACCGGGTTTTGGTTTCTGATCACATTATAGAAAATCCAGGGCATCCATATAATTTGAAACTGTTGAAGGGCAGAGAAATACAATTGCCTGCAAATAAACAGTATTTTCCTAAGCTGGAAAATGTGGTTTGGCATAATGAGAATGTGCTTAAAATTTGATTTTGAACAGCTATAAAAAACTGTGAAAAAACGGATTGTTAATATGATTTTTTCTATATTGTTTAACCTCTAAATTATACTACACCTAAATAATAAATAAAAGATTCTATAAAAAGAATTCACAGAATGCCAACTTGCTAAATAAATTAGTAAGTTTGATATAAATATCTGGTGATGAGAAAAGTTGATGCAAAAAAAGTTGTTTTACCTCATTCGCAGGCAAAACTTGATCTTTATAAAAAATACCTTGAACATTATTTGCGAGTATTAAGCTTAGCATCGTTTTGCACTAAAATTAATTTATATGATATATTTTGTGGAATAGGATTATATGAAGATGGTAACATCGGTAGCCCCCTAATTGCCGCTGATCGAATTAAAGCTACCAATGTATTTTTAGGCAAGATGGCTAAACCGGTTAAACAAATCAGTTTAACTATAAACGATAATCAAATCGATAAAATTCAATTGGTTGAAAAACTTCTTGAAAGTAAAAAAGTTAAAAATTGCACTTATAATTATTACAATAAAGACGCGGATGATATGTTGGATATTGCGATCAAAGAAGTCAATACATTTAAAGATTCAGAAAGGAGCTTAATATTTATTGATCCATACGGATACTCAGATATTCACAAAAACAAGATAGAAAATCTTTTGAAAAATAAGAACACCGAAATCGTTTTGTTCTTGCCAGTAATGCAAATGTATCGGTTTACTTCTGTCGCGTTAAATGATTATGAAAGAAAATGTTTTATCAATTTAAGAAATTTTATTAATGCTTTCTTCCCAGCGAATCATATAATTCATCAAGATAAAATTCCTAATATATTCGAATATATTAATGAAATTAAAAAAGCCCTGTCTTTTGGCGGTAATTTTTTTACATGCTCTCATTATTTAGAAAGAGAACGCGGTAGTTATTATGCACTTTTTTACATATCGCCGCATATTTATGGTTTAGATAAGATGGTTGAAACTAAATGGTCTGCTGATCCTATTGCAGGCAAAGGATTCAATCAAGAAAAATTTAATCCGCAAGGTTCATTATTTGTAACTGAATTTAAAGAATTGGATACTCGTAAACAGATAGATTTTCTTAAAAAACAAATTCTTAAAGAATTAAAAGACAAACAACAATTAAACAACTTAGAAATATATAAACTCACCCTATTAAATGAATTTAAGCCATCTCATGCAAATGGAATTTTAAAAGAATTATTAAAATCGAAAAGAGTTAAAGCATATAATCCTGACAATATACCAATAAATGGCGAACTTGGTTTCGGGATTTCTTACAAAGACTTTTCAAGTAAAAATGTTAAAATAATATTTAAACTTTAAATTATTATGGCGCAGTCAAATATAGAATGGACAGAATTAACCTGGAACCCGGTATCCGGCTGCACTAAAATTAGCCCGGGTTGTAAATACTGTTATGCCGAAGTTATGTCCAAACGTTTAAAGGCTATGGGCATTGAAAAATATAAAGATGGCTTTAAAGTGCGTACACACGCGGACGCTTTGAATATTCCATTTACCTGGAAGAAACCAAAAGTGGTTTTTGTTAATTCCATGAGCGATCTTTTTCACCCTGATATACCGGTTGATTTTATTAAGTCCGTTTTCGCGGTGATGAATAAAACACCGCAACATATTTACCAGATATTAACCAAACGGTCTGAAAGGTTACTTGAATTATCAAAAGAGTTAAACTGGACAGATAACATCTGGATGGGCGTATCAGTAGAAAGCGAAGATTATACCTACAGGATCAATGAGCTATCTGAAACCAAAGCTAAAACCAAATTTTTATCTATCGAGCCATTAATAGCGCCTGTTAAAACTTTAAACCTTAAAAAAATCAATTGGGTTATAGTGGGCGGCGAATCGGGCCATAAAGCCCGGCCGATAAAAAAGGAATGGATTGATTTTATAAAAGCGGAATGTGACAAAAAGGGAGTGGCCTTCTTTTTTAAGCAATGGGGCAAACCAAAGTTCAATGTTAATCCTGGAGACCCTACTATAATATCTGAACATCCGCAACATGCTAAAGGGGGATGCGAGTTAGATGGAAAAATTTACAGGGGGATGCCTGAAAAGGCGGCATAAATTACATTGTTGGTTTTAATACTGGCCGCTTTTGTTAGCAACAACATCAATACCGGGGTTTGTCCAGAAACCCCTCAAAACATTCTCCCCCAATTAAGGTTGTACAACTATGAGAAGTTTAATTTACATTATTGTAGTTGTGCTGGTAATCAGTTGGCTGCTTGGGGGCTTTGCCTTCCACATTGGCGGAAACGCCATCCACATTATTATTGTAATTGCCATTATCCTGTTATTATTCAACCTGTTTCGTAACAGCGGGGGATCGTACCGGCGCAGGTGGTGGTAACCGGCTTGGTTATCCCCCCAAATTTTCGTATATTTGATTAGCCGCAAATATTTTACGGTTGATAACTCCGTGTGGATAATTGGTACCGCCAGAAAAAAAAACCGCGAAATCGCAGCTTTTTTAACAACGTAATTGCCGCTGTTTTTTATATTTTATTGATATACAGCTTTTTAAACAAAAATACCCGTGTT
>DATCES010000352.1:0-2208 GCA_036509935.1 Mucilaginibacter sp. | reverse complement strand
GGAACATCCAGTAATTCTTTTACCAGTTTTACCGCTTCCGCTAAAACCCCTTCAAACTCGGGCGAACGGTGTGAAATTTCCAGTATTGAAAGTCCGGTGCCCCCAAATTCAAGTACCGCGGCTGCAGCCTGTTTAAAAACTTCGTGCGGTAAAATACCAGGGCCGGGGCCAAAATTGTGTTTCATATTGATTATATAATTGGTATGTTAAATAATTTATAATTAACAAATCTGTATTAAGACGGGTCGAAGTTAACTAATTTGATAATAATTACAGCGATTATTTGCTTTTTTTGAAAAATGATACAATTAACAGACAAATCTGCCTTTGAATTTAAAATATTAAAAAAATCAAGGGCTTTTATTAACACGCTTATATTATAACCGCGATTGCCTGCCAGGCGCTTTTAAATAAGCAATGGCAGCCGATGGATCAGTAGCTGAAAAAACAGAGTTCCCGGCAACCAATACGTTTGCGCCCGTTTCAATAAGTTTACCTGCATTATGTTCATCAACCCCTCCATCAACCTCGATAAACAGATCCGGGTTATATTTATTGCTCAATTCCTTAATATCTTTTAACTTTTTATAAGTATTTTCAATAAAACGCTGCCCCCCAAAACCTGGATTAACAGACATGATTAAAACCGTATCAATATCCGCAATTATATCCTCCAATAAAGCAACCGGCGTATGCGGGTTAAGTGCGACACCGGCACGGCAGCCAAGTTCTTTTATATATTGAACGGTACGGTGTAAATTGGGGCATACCTCGTAATGCACAGTCAATCCGCTTGCCCCCGCATCTTTAAAATTGCTTAAATATCGGTCTGGTCCAACAATCATTAAGTGCACATCCAATGGTTTTTTAGCGTGTTTATTTACCGCCTTGACCACCGGGAAACCAAAAGAAATATTTGGAACGAACATACCATCCATTATATCAACATGCACCCAATCAGCTTCGCTGGCATTGATCATTTCAACATCGCGTTGCAGGTTGGCGAAATCAGCCGCTAAAATTGATGGCGCTACAAGGTGGTTCATGGGGCAAATGTAGTGATTAGCGGTTATAGATTTGAGATTAGAAAAAGTTTTTTGGGCCAAACTCCAACTAATCACAATTCAGCAGCAAATCATAATATTTTTGCATTAAAATAACATCGTAATTAACTAATGAAGTGTAAGCTTCGGAAACAAGTTCGTTTAAAATAGATGAACCAAGCTGACCTGCGCCGTTTGGAATGGAATCGTAATATTTTATTAATTCTTTTACCCTGATGATCTGGTATAACAAAAGTTGGACTAAATCTTCCTGTGGACCCGGCTGCATGCCCCCGGCGTTATTATAGATGAAATCTAAAGGGTCGTTGTTTGCAGGGATCATTATAATAGGGACAGGAGAGAATACAGGCTTTAACAAATCAATATTTATCCGTTAAAAACTAAAAGGAATCACTTTTTGTTTTAATTTATTTCTCCAAAAATAAATTAAAAAATAAAACCCTCTTTATGAGGGTTTTATTTTTTAGTGAGTGGTGAATTGTTAGGAGTGAGTGGTGAAAATTGGTGAACAACACTTACTCACTACTCACCACTCACCACTCACCAACCCACTAATTCCTTGTGCTTTCTGGCCGTGGCAACAGTGCTTTTCTGGAAAGTTTTAACTTACCCTGCTTATCAATATCAAGCAATTTTACGCGCACTTCATCGCCCACTTCAAATATGCCATCCATTGTTTCAATACGTCGGTGGTCAATTTCCGAAATATGGAGCAAACCATCTTTACCGGGCATTATCTCCACAAAAGCGCCAAAAGGCATAATTGATCTTACTTTACCTTCGTATATTTCACCAACTTCAGGCCTGGCAGCAATATTTTTTATCCGTGTAACGGCTTTATCAATTGATTCCTTATTATCAGCAAATATCTGAACAACGCCCTGGTTGCCAACTTCTTCAATAGAGATTGTTGCGCCTGTTTCACGCTGCATTTCCTGGATAATCTTGCCGCCCGGTCCAATTACAGCGCCAATAAATTCTTTATCAATGCGAATAGTAATGATACGGGGTGCATGCGGTTTGTAATCTTCACGCGGCTTTTCGATAGTCTTCTTCATTTCATTTAAGATATGAAGGCGCCCTTCTTTAGCCTGTTCCAATGCTTTACCCAGCACTTCGTATGATAAGCCATTGATCTTTAAGT